>NZ_JAUSUC010000020.1 GCF_030813365.1 Oikeobacillus pervagus | reverse complement strand
ACAAGCAAGTGACAAGATCCGAAAGAGGGTGCTTTTTTCCCTCTGTAGGAGATTGACACTTGACCTCGAGCGCCTAGGAGCCGTAGCTAGCCAAAAAGAAAAGCGGAGGCGACTGTATAGGCGCGACAAGCAAGTGACAAGATCCGAAAGAGGGTGCTTTTTTCCCTCTGTAGGAGATTGACACTTGACCTCGAGCGCCTAGGAGCCGTAGCTAGCCAAAGAAAAGCGGAGGCGACTGCCCAAGTCATCGTTCTAATAGAAAGGCAGGTGATGTTTCATGCCAGAATTACCTGAAGTTGAAACCGTTCGTCAAACATTACGACAATTAGTTTTAGGGAAAGAGATTAAAAAAGTGATCGTCTACTGGCCAAAGATCATCAAAAAACCAGAACCTGTGGAACAATTTACGGACGCTTTAAAAGGTGAAATCATACGTGAAATCAATCGGAGAGGCAAATTTCTTCTTTTTGAATTTGATCATTATGTGATGGTTTCTCATTTAAGAATGGAAGGAAAATATCAGCTTAATGCGAAGATGGATGAGATGGAACCCCATACCCACGTCATTTTTCAATTTACAGATGATACCGAATTACGGTATAAAGATGTCCGAAAATTCGGGACCATGCATTTATTTAAAAAGGGTACGGAATTTGACTCTCTTCCATTATCTCAGTTAGGCCCAGAGCCTTTTTCGAAAGAGTTGACCGTTTCCTATTTGAAAAAGGTCTTCCATAAAACAGAGCGGAAGATTAAAGCGGTGTTACTTGATCAGAAAGTGATCGTTGGACTAGGAAATATTTACGTCGATGAAGTATTGTTTCGGTCGAAAATTCATCCGGAAAGAAAAGCAAATTCCTTGTCTTCGATAGAAATTCAAACACTTCAAAATGAAATTATTTTTACTTTAAGGGAAGCGGTTGAAAAAGGGGGAAGCACCATTCGATCCTATGTAAATTCTCAAGGAGAGATGGGAATGTTTCAATTTAATTTATTTGTATACGGGCAAGAAGGGGAAAAATGCAAAAATTGCGGGGAAACGATTATAAAAATAAAAACCGCTGGTCGTGGCACACATATTTGCCCGAGTTGTCAGATCCCTCCAATACATAATGAATCTTGTTGAATATGTTAGTGGTAAAAGAATGCAAATGTATGTGAGATGAAATAGTCAGATTACACAGATATGCGAACAATTAAAAAACTCCTTCATATACTATCTTAGCGATCGTGAGGAAGGAGCGGCAGTGATGAACTCAATCGTTTCACTACTCATACTTGCATTTGCAGTTAGTTTAGACAATTTTAGTACGGGGTTAGCTTACGGAATGAGAAAGTTGAAGCTCCCCCTTAAATCTACCTTCATCCTTTCATGTTGCTCTGCAGGTGCGTTGTTAATTGCCATGTGGATTGGCCAGCTGTTTGGAAATATTATGTCAACGGAAATGGGAGAACGATTAGGTGGCCTAATTCTAATTGGATTAGGTGCATGGGTTTTGTACCAGTTTTTTAGAGATGATAAACATGATGAAGATATTTTACAAGAGAAAATGATTTTAAAATTGGAGATTAAATCATTAGGGGTTGTCATTAATATTTTAAAGAAACCAACAGCCGCTGACTTTGACCGATCAGGGACGATCACAGGAGTGGAGGCGGTAATGCTCGGAATTGCCCTATCGCTAGATGCGTTCGGGGCTGGGGTTGGTGCAGCTTTTCTTGGATATTCACCAGGGGCATTATCATTAGCAGTTGCCATTATGAGCATGCTATTTGTAACGGCAGGATTAAAAATTGGTCATATCTTTTCGCAAACTCAATGGGTGCAAAGAATGTCATTTTTACCAGGATTATTATTAATTATTCTAGGAATTTTAAAAATTTAACGAATACTTATTCAGCAAAGGGGTTCTCTAAATGGTTGCGATAATTGGATTAACAGGTGGAATTGCTAGCGGAAAAAGCACCGTATCAAAGATGTTAAAAGAAAAAGGATTTACGATTATTGATGCCGATGTTGCAGCAAGAGTGGTAGTAGAACCTAAGAAGTTAGCATATGAACAGATTGTTCAAACATTTGGAAAAGTTATTTTGCAAGAAGATGGAACGATTGATCGGGCAAAACTAGGAAGTATTGTCTTTCACCATGAAGAAGAAAGGTTAAAACTGAATCAAATTGTTCATCCGGCTGTCCGTTCCTATATGTTAGAGGAGAAAGATCGGGCAATAGCGACGGGAAAACAGACGATTATTATGGATATTCCTCTCCTATTTGAAAGTAAATTACAATGGATGGTAGAAAAAATAATCGTCGTTTTTGTCGATGAAGAAACGCAAATAACACGACTACAGGAGAGAAATTCTTTTTCAAAAGAAGAAGCTTTAGCTAGAATTCAATCCCAGCTGCCTTTAACTGATAAAGTAAAAGAAGCTCATATCGTCATTGATAATAGTGGTACGGTGGAAGAAACACAAAGGCAGGTTGAAAATATGATCAAAAAATTGAATTTAATACCTTAAAAGAGAAGCAGCCTATTTGCTTCTTTTTGTTTTATTGTATAAAACTTTGCAAAAATAAAATAATAAAAAAACAGAAATTAACCATTCCAATCATCTTTAAATATGTTATACTAATTACAGTTAAATGAAAATAAAGTATAACATTTATATAGGAGGAGCCGCATAATGAAGGCAAAAGTTGCGATTAACGGTTTCGGCCGTATCGGTAGAATGGTTTTTCGTAAGGCAATTTTAGAAGAAGGATTGAATATCGTCGCAATTAATGCGAGTTATCCAGCAGAAACACTTGCACATTTAATTAAATACGATACAAACCATGGAAAATTTGATGGTGATGTGCAAACGGAAGAAAATGCACTCATTGTGAACGGACATCGTGTTCAACTTTTAAATAATCGTGATCCTCGTGAACTACCTTGGGGAGAACTTGGTATAGATATTGTAATTGAAGCAACAGGGAAATTTAATTCACGTGATAAAGCAGCCTATCATTTAGATGCTGGAGCGAGAAAGGTCATTTTAACTGCCCCTGGTAAAAATGAAGATGTGACGATTGTGATGGGGGTAAATGAAAGCGATTTAAATGTTGAAGAACATAGCGTGATTTCCAATGCATCATGTACAACGAACTGTCTTGCACCAGTTGCCAAAGTATTAAATGAAAACTTTGGAATTGAAAATGGGTTAATGACAACTGTTCATGCCTATACAAACGACCAAAAAAATATTGATAATCCACATAAAGATTTACGTCGTGCTCGTGCATGTGCACAATCGATTATTCCAACGACAACCGGTGCAGCTAAAGCATTGGCACTAGTTTTACCTGAATTAAAAGGAAAACTTCATGGAATGGCTCTTCGCGTTCCGACACCTAATGTTTCATTAGTTGATTTAGTTGTCGATCTAAAACGTGAAGTGACAGTAGATGAAGTAAATGAGGCATTTATTTCAGCTTCTCAAAACAAATTACAAGGTGTGTTGGAATTTACAACAGAACCGTTAGTTTCAATTGACTTTAACACTAATTCACATTCATCGATTATCGATGGACTTTCTACTATGGTTATGGATGGCAAGAAGGTAAAAGTTCTTGCTTGGTATGACAATGAATGGGGATATTCTTGCCGAGTAGTTGATCTTGTGAATTATGTAGCGGAAGAAATGAAAAAAAAAGCTGAGGTTCAAGTTGGATAAACCTTATTAACTTGGCTATTGTTCGTATTTATGGTCAAACATATAGAATATAGGGAAATTTTCATGATTAAGGTATCATGAAGATTTCCCTTTTCATATTTATCTGGATAGGGGGATTGAAGTACAATCTAAAGAGCAGACTAAAGATGAATGTGGATTGGAAATTCCGAGATTATCGAGAATTCTTTTTTAAAATCCATTATTGCAAATTCTGAATAAACAAAGTATACTATGATTCGTGAACTTCTTATACAAAGAATACACATAACTACTTAAAGGGTTAGGACCTCTTCGGACTAACTTTCCCCCGTGGTAGTTTTAAAAAAATCCAATTACAACTATTCTCTTGATCGAAAAATAAAATTTGTAAAAGGGGGAAACGATCAATGGAAACAATGGGTCGTCATGTTATTTCAGAGCTTTGGGGCTGTGATTATGAGAAATTAAATGATATGGAGAAAATTGAAAAAATCTTTGTGGATGCTGCATTGAAATCTGGTGCAGAGGTACGTGAAGTAGCATTTCATAAATTTGCTCCACAAGGTGTTAGTGGAGTTGTCATTATTTCAGAATCTCATTTAACTATTCATAGCTTTCCTGAACATGGTTATGCAAGTATTGACGTGTATACATGTGGCAATTTAGATCCCAATATTGCTGCAGATTATATAGCACAATCTTTAGGAGCTGAAACACGGGAAACGATTGAATTACCGCGTGGGAAAGGCCCTGTACAAATGAAAAAAATAGAAGCATTATAATAATGAAATGGGAAAGAGGTGTATGAACTTATACACCTCTTTTATATTTCACTGACTGAATGAGGTTTCACTTTACTGTTGCAAACATGTATTTACATAACATTCTGCCTATAAGAAGCTTGTATGAAAGAATGGACCATCTTTCAATCCACCGCAAGCGACAAGTCACGGATTGTTCCGATCCACTACAGCCCATTCCCCTCCCTCAAGGTAAATAAGTTTCTTGTGTAATCGACAAGTTTTTTATATGATGAGGATAAGGTAAAACGTTCAAAGAAAATCGAGTCAATTATTTAGCAGACGAATCTAGACGTTGAACGAGTCGTCATGTTATTCGTCTTTTAGATTGAAAATAGAATTTTAGGGGCGACCACTATCAAGATTTGCTGCATCTCTTATAGCCTCATTATTTAAGAAAAAATATGTTGAAGAAATGGAGCTGATACCTATGAAATGCCCTTCTTGCCAACATAATGGCACACGTGTTGTGGATTCGAGACCGGCTGACGAAGGTCGCTCAATCCGCAGACGAAGGGAATGTGAAGCATGCCTTTATCGGTTTACTACTTTCGAAAAAGTAGAACAATCTCCTCTAATTGTTGTAAAGAAAGAAGGAACGAGAGAAGAATTTAGTCGTGAAAAAATATTACGTGGACTTGTAAAAGCATGTGAAAAACGTCCAGTTCCTCTACAACAACTTGAAAATTTAATTACAGAAATCGAAAAAGAAATTCGAAATGAAGGAATTTCCGAAATCCCTTCCGAAAGAATTGGCGAACTTGTTATGGATAAGCTCTCCGTTATTGATGAAGTAGCTTATGTGCGCTTTGCTTCCGTTTACCGGCAATTTAAAGATATTAACGTATTTTTAGACGAATTGAAGGATTTAATCAAAAAGGAAAAATAAACAAGCTGGAGGATTGCTCTAGCTTTTTACCTTTTAGGCAAACATTTGAGGAACATCTTTTTTAGAACGGAATGAATGAAATGGATGCTAACAATGGAATCGAAGAATATATGGAATTTTGCTTTCTCCTCGAAATTTTTGACTCTAACTCTTTTCATAATCGGTTTGCTTAATATGCATATGGACGTATTCGATGAAAGGAAAGATTTTGATGAAAATGTTTTGGAATGAAATACAACCTGCAGACCAATATGTTGTTAGAGCGAATGGGATATTGAACGAATCAGACCGAAAAATTATCACTTTCTTGTATCAGCCACTGATTGGATCGACTTGCTTCAGTCTTTATATGACTCTTTGGGCCGAAGTGGAAGAAAATCGGCTCTATTCACAGGCATCCACTCATTATCATTTAATGAACTTTCTCGATCGAAACTTACAGGAAATCTTCCAGGAACGATTGAATTTAGAAGGAATTGGTCTACTCAAAACCTATATGAGAAAACAGGGAGATCTCCGTCAATTTATATATGAATTACAACCTCCCTTGTCACCTGCGCAATTTTTTAATGATGGCATGCTTAATATTTTTTTATATAGAAAAATTGGACATGCTCATTTCACAAGATTAAAACATTTCTTTTCAGATGAATGGATTGATCATGAAGTATATCAGGATATTACTAAATCATTTCAGGAAGTGTTCTCATCTTCTGAGCAAACCATTGATTATGAAGCGTTAAGCGGGAGCAAAACAATGGATGGAAAAGAGTTTATAGACCGGAAAGAGAGTGCTGGTCTACCACTATCTGATCAATTTGATTTCGACTTATTGCAGTCAGGGCTTGCAAGCACTATGATCCCCAAGAATGTGTTAACACCGGCTGTAAAGGAAACCATCGTAAAGCTTTCCCATCTGTACGGAATCAATGAGTTAAATATGAAAAATATTATCTTAACATCAGTAGATGAACATGATCGGATAGACATAGAGGTGTTAAGAAAATCTGCACGGGATTGGTTCCAACTTGAAACGGGAAAGGATCTTCCGAAACTTGTTCACCTTTCTTCTTTAACGACCTCTCATGATGAAAAGAAAAAGGAACCACTGACAAAGGAAGAGCAACTTATTCAATATTTAGAGGAAACTTCACCTCGGCAAGTATTAACCGATATTTCAGAGGCGATGCCTTCAAATGCTGATATGCAGGCGGTTGAAGAAGTGATGTTTCAACAAAATTTACCGCCTGGAGTCGTGAATGTGTTAATCCAATATGTCATGCTAAAAACAGATATGAAATTATCGAAGGCCTATATGGAAAAAATTGCTTCCCATTGGTCAAGAAAAAAGATCCGAACAGTCAAAGGGGCGATGGATCTTGCAAAAAAAGAACATCGAAATTACTTAGATTGGGCTAATAAAAAGCAAGAAAATAATAAGAAATCTAGGAAGAAAGCCATTCGAACGGAAAAACTGCCTGACTGGTTCCATGAAGACCAGCAAGAAACAACTGTTAATCAACAAAAAGAAGTAGATCATAACTTTGAAGAAGAAAAAAGACAATTACAAGAACAATTAAGAAAACGATCCAATCCAGGGGGTGAGACGAATTGAAAAAATTAAATGACACATTAAATCGAATGCCGAAACCTCGTAATTTGCAAGAGCAATATGACAAGATGAGAGAGGAAATATTGGCTCATCCTCATGTCCAGCAATTAATAAAGGATCATGCCGGGGAAATAACTAGAACGGTTATAGAAAAGAATCTAATGAGGCTTTACGAATATATTTCACAAGAGAGAAATTGTGAACAATGTAAAGGTCTTCATCATTGTGCAAACTTAATGCAAGGTTATAAACCCATATTAGTTTTTAGAAGAGGTTCCATTGAGCTTGATTATTATCCTTGTGAACATAAAAAAATTCAAGATGAGAAGAAAAAGGCGGAAACACTGATTCAGAGTATTTATGTCCCAAAAGATGTGTTAAATGCAACATTTCAATCGATCGATTTAGATCATCCTAGTCGATTGGAAGCCGTTAGATTAGCGACCAAATTTGTTGATACTTTCAAAAAAGAGCCGCAAAAGGGATTATATATCTATGGCCCTTTCGGTGTAGGGAAATCCTATCTTTTAGGCGCCATTGCAAATGAGTTAGCGGCCATTAATGTTTCCTCCTTCATTGTCTACTTCCCTGAGTTTATCCGGGAAATGAAGCAATCACTAGGGGATCATTCCATCAATGAAAAATTGGATACAGTGAAAAAGGCTCCTGTTTTAATGATTGATGATATTGGAGCTGAATCGATGTCTAGTTGGATGAGGGATGATATATTGGGAACGATTTTGCAGTATAGAATGCTAGAAGGGCTGTCAACCTTTTTCACCTCGAATTTTGATTGGAGTGAATTAGAATATCATCTCACATACTCTCAACGGGGAGAAGAGGAAAAAATGAAATCGGCCCGTGTAATGGAAAGAATAAAATATTTATCCACTCCGGTAAAATTAGAGGGAACGAATCGACGAAGAAAGTAAAAAATAGAAAAATAATTCTTCTAAAATAACCAAGCCCCCCATATATATGTATCAAGATGTGAATACAAAGGGGGGACTTAGGTTTGCTACAAATTGTCTTTACCGAACAAAAAGATGCGGAAAAATTAAAAGAGCAATTTTTTAAAAAATATATACAAGCTTATGTAAAAGAAGTAGCTTTTCAAAATAAAAAGAAATTTATGGTTTATTCTGAAACTGCTAGTATTTCGGAGGAAAAAGTGTTATTGACTTTCATAGAGTTTGTGAAAAAGTGGAAGCGAACTGAATGGGCACGGTCGATTTTACAACAACAATTTTTTTATCATGATGAGGAAGAATGTCAATCCATTTTGGAGATCGTATCGGAAATGTTTGATGGTCAGCGTCGTGAGTTAACAGAATTATTAGATGATTTCCAAGAGGACCGATTTTTAAAAGAAGCATTTTTCTCCTTTCGAAACCATGAAGGCATTATTTCTTTTGATTCCTTTGTGACTTTTCGCTTAAAACCATACTATAAGCGAATTTTAAATTATATTGAAATTAGTATAGATGAATATAAAATGGAGCAAGACTATCAAATTTTTATCCATATGTTAAGAGAACTTTTAAAGAAAAGAAATCATAAGGCTTCCATTCTTCATGTCATTGTTGAAGGAAGGAAAGTGAGCTTTTATAACTCGAAGTTTCATCTATTAAGTCAAAATGATCTAATGGGGCTTATAGATCAGGAGATCCTTATTCATCGACCATTGTCCATTGATTCTTTCACACTTGCTCCTCTTCTATCTATTTCACCAAAAACATTGTGTATCTATACGGATAATGAGGAATTAGGATTGGTTCAAACCATATGTAATATATTTGAAGAACGAGTTCAATTGTTTTCAACTGCTACCTTTTGGAAACAAAAGAGAGGAACCTTTTCAAGAAATGCGGCAAATGAATAGGAAGCTTTTTGTGTATGTCTCTTGATTTTCATCAACCGAAGCAATATAATAACGTACATACAATGAAATATTGAAAAAGGTTATGATGAGGACGAGGGTATTTTTATATCAGGTTCACAGAGAGGATTAGCTAGGCTGAAACTTTTCCAACATGAAAGAAATACTTACCACCTCTAAACTACAGCTGTGAACATAAATCGGAAAGAAAATTCCCGATTCATAAGTAATGGTATGGCGGTTGCAGGCCGTTAACTGATCAGGAGCGAATCATTTATTAGATGATTCAATTGTTGGGTGGAACCGTAAGCTAAAGTCTTGCCCCTTCAGAATATGAAGGAGTAGGGCTTTTTTTATGCCAAAATTTTTCGGTTCATTCTGTATGAAGATAAAAGGAGTGTGTTGTCATGTCAGACGTATTAAAAATTACATTTCCAGATGGAGCGGTGAAAGAATTCCCTAAAGGAATCACAACAGAGGAAATTGCTGCTTCCATTAGCCCAGGGTTGAAAAAGAAGGCGATTGCTGGGAAATTAAACGGTGAATTATACGATTATCGCCGCCCGCTTGAAGATGATGGAGCAATTGAAATTATTACTCCTGATAGCGAAGAGGCTCTTGAAATTTTACGTCATAGTACAGCTCATTTAATGGCACAAGCCATCAAGCGTTTATATAAAGGAGTTAAATTGGGTGTTGGGCCTGTCATTGAAGGCGGATTTTATTATGATATCGATTTAGATCAATCGATCACACCTGAAGATCTTCAAGCCATTGAAAAAGAAATGAAGAAAATCGTCAGTGAAAATATTGAAGTCGTTCGAAAAGAAGTGAGCCGTAATGAAGCTAAAGAAATTTTTGAAGGAATTAGTGATGAGTATAAATTGGAATTACTTGATGCCATCCCAGAAGATGAAACAGTAACCATTTACGAACAAGGAGAGTTTTTTGACCTTTGCCGTGGTATTCATGTTCCTTCTACAAATAAAATTAAAGAATTTAAACTTTTAAGTATTGCAGGAGCTTATTGGCGTGGTGATAGTAAAAATAAAATGCTTCAACGTATTTATGGAACAGCTTTCTTTTCAAAGGATGATTTGAAAAAACATCTACATATGTTAGAAGAAGCGAAAGAACGTGACCACCGAAAAATCGGAAAAGAACTAAATCTCTTCATGAATTCCCAAAAGGTGGGGCAAGGTTTGCCACTATGGCTTCCTAAAGGGGCAACCATCCGCCGAATTGTGGAAAGATACATTGTTGATAAAGAAGAACGTCTAGGATATGATCACGTGTATACTCCAGTAATGGGGAGTGTGGAGCTTTATAAAACAAGTGGCCACTGGGATCATTATCAAGAAAATATGTTTCCAGTCATGGAAATGGATAATGAACAATTAGTTCTTCGTCCAATGAACTGTCCACACCATATGATGATTTACAAAAATGGCATCCATAGTTACCGTGAGTTGCCAATCCGAATTGCCGAACTTGGAACTATGCATCGTTATGAAATGTCAGGGGCTTTATCAGGATTACAGCGTGTACGTGGGATGACATTGAATGATGCTCACATCTTTGTTCGACCAGATCAAATTAAAGAGGAATTTAAACGTGTCGTTCAATTAATCTTAGAAGTATACAAAGATTTCGGATTAGATGAGTATTCATTTAGACTGTCTTACCGTGACCCAGAAGATACAGAAAAATACTATGATGATGATGAAATGTGGGACAAAGCTCAAGGAATGTTAAAAGAAGCGATGGATGAATTAGATTTAGACTATTATGAAGCAGATGGAGAGGCTGCTTTCTATGGTCCAAAATTAGATGTTCAAGTCAGAACAGCTCTTGGAAAAGACGAAACACTTTCTACTGTACAACTTGACTTCTTGCTGCCAGAACGTTTCGATTTAACATATGTAGGGGAAGATGGAAAGCCACACCGCCCTGTTGTTATTCACCGCGGTGTTGTATCCACAATGGAACGGTTTGTCGCATTCTTAATTGAAGAATATAAAGGGGCCTTCCCAACATGGCTTGCACCTGTACAAGTACAAGTGATCCCGGTTTCCCCAGAGATTCATTTTGATTATGCTAAACAAGTTCAGGAGACATTACGTTCACAAGGAATTCGTGCTAATTTAGATGATCGGGATGAAAAAATGGGGTATAAAATTAGAGAAGCGCAAATTCAAAAAATCCCATATATGCTCGTCGTTGGAGACCAAGAAATCGAAAACGAAGCGGTCAATATTAGAAAATACGGGGAGAAAAAATCAGAAACAGTTTCATTCAAAGACTTTGTTGAACAGATTTTAAAAGAAGTTCGAAAATAATTAGCGTTCTTTTTTGAAAAAACATTGATTCTATTCTTGAGATTTGTTACGATTACCTTTGTTGAGATTTTAATGAATTGACAGCAATAGAACTATATGATATAGTATATTAGGTGAATTGAATACACATGAACAAGAAGAAGCAACCCGCTTCTCACCTGATTGACACATTAGTAGTTGGCAGGTTTGAACTAGATAAGGAAATGGATGATGATGTTATCCATTTATGCGGGTGTGCGTTTGTACACTCGCATTTTTTGTTGTTGTTCTTACTGTACTTCCTGCGATGTAGTCAAATGAATTTTTATTTTTCATGTACATGTATTTGAAAAATCTTGGAGGTGGCTAATTATTAGCAAAGACATGATTGTAAACGAGGGTATTCGCGCTCGTGAAGTCCGTCTCATTGACCAAAATGGCGAACAACTGGGGATTAGATCCAAAACAGAAGCTCTAGAAATTGCTACTCGCGTAAATTTAGATTTAGTTCTTGTTGCCCCAAATGCCAAACCACCAGTAGCCCGTATTATGGACTTTGGGAAGTTTAAATTTGAGCAACAGAAAAGAGAAAAAGAAGCGCGGAAAAATCAAAAAGTCATTAACTTGAAAGAAGTTCGTTTAAGCCCGACAATTGAGGAACATGACTTTAACACGAAGCTTCGCAATGCACGAAAATTCTTAGAAAAGGGCGATAAAGTTAAAGCGTCGATCCGATTCAAAGGTCGTGCCATTACTCACAAAGAATTGGGACAAAAAGTTCTTGATCGTTTTGCACAGGAATGCGACGATCTTGCTTCACTTGAAACAAAGCCAAAAATGGATGGTCGTAGCATGTTCATTGTATTAGCACCTAAAAACGAAAAGTAATTTAAGTTTGAGGAGGAAATACCAAATGCCAAAAATGAAAACACACCGCGGCACAGCTAAGCGTTTCAAAAAAACAGGTTCTGGTAAATTAAAACGTTCTCACGCTTACAGAAGCCACTTGTTTGCAAACAAATCAACAAAACAAAAACGTAAATTACGTAAAGCTGCCATCGTATCTAAAGGTGACTTCAGACGTATTCGTCATATGTTAGACAACATTAAGTAAGGATTTTATTTTAGGAGGGAAATAATATGGCACGCGTAAAAGGCGGTACAGTTACACGCAGACGTCGTAAAAAAGTTCTTAAATTAGCAAAAGGTTTTTTCGGGTCTAAACATCGTTTATATAAAGTTGCTAACCAACAAGTAATGAAATCTTATATGTATGCATATCGTGATCGTCGTAACAAGAAACGTGACTTCCGTAAACTTTGGATTACACGTATTAATGCGGCTGCACGTATGAACGGACTTTCTTATAGCCGTTTAATGCACGGTTTAAAACTTGCTGGTATCGAAGTAAACCGCAAAATGCTTGCTGAATTAGCTGTTTCTGATGAAAAAGCATTCGCAGAATTAGCCAATGCAGCAAAAGCACAAATTCAAAAATAATTTTTTAACAACAAAAGTTGTCTCAAAAATGGGGCAGCTTTTTTGTTTGTTAAATGTTCCTTTTGACGGCTAGGGGTCTGGTCTAGCTGACGACACGGATAACAGATGAGCAAATTCATGAGCCGTTGCGGTGAAAAAAATAAGAAATATATAAATACTCTGGGAAATAATCAAAAACAGTGAGAAGCAATGTAAAAGCGTCTTAAGAGGAAACCCATTCTATAAGAAGAATCAAACCCTCAGGGAACGCAGAAATCAGTTCATTGGGTGCGGGAGGAAATCATATTTATTTCTACTCGTGTATACATTGTATTATATAGAGTTCATCTTAGAATGTGAAAGCAGGTGCTTTTGGATGGATCAGTCAATGTATATATTTTTGGCATACGTAGAAGCAGCTGGAATGTTTGCACCTATCGCCTTTATCCTTCTCCATTTTTTTCGGCAATTCCTTTTTATTCCTGTTGCTCTCGTATGCATGACAGGTGGAATCCTCTTTGGTAGTTTGTTCGGCATGATTTATTCACTTATCGGTTTAATTTTCGTTTCGTTATTTTTCTATGTTTGTTTATCCCGTATGCCGAAAACCAATGAAAAGCTTCTTAAAATTAAAAAGAAATGGTTCGGCCCTCATGCAAAATTAACTGTTGGGCAAATCACTGTTTTGCGACTTTTTCCATTTGTTCATTACCATCTATTAAATGTATGTTTAATGGAGCGTTCCCCTCGTATGAAAGATTTTATTAGAAATTCCTTTATTGTAAATTTCCCCTTCGTTTTCTTTTACACCATCTTTGGAGAATTTCTCAGCCAATTTACTTTGAAGATGATCGTATTAATGATGATTGGATTATTCATTTTGTTTTATTTATTAAGGGAAAGAGTGATTATTTTAAAATGGCATGATTTTTTTCAGACTGAAAAAAAACGTTCCTTTAGTTCCAATAAAAGCTAGGTTTACAAGAAAATTCAGGCTGCTCCCTATTACTTTGGGGCAGCCTGAACATTTTTCCAATCGATGTGAGCATTTGGGTATTGTTGAAGAATATGTTGTTCGAGAATCTTCACTTCATGTGAAGGAATTATCGTCGATTCTTGGTGGGGCCAAATGAAAATGGAAACGACTTGGGGCCTGGAAGACGGATTTGTGAATTTTTCACCCTCAAAGACCATTCCTTTATACGTTAGGAGGAAATTTTTTTGAATCTGATCCTTTTCGTCCAGTAAATATAATTGATGTCGTCTCCTTGCATACTCAAATCTTCTCTTTGGATGTGTAATATACTTTATGATATTGTAAGCAAGGTAGATTAATAAGATGAGAATGAATCCTCTTATTAGTACAATCAACTTGAAAATTCCCACCTTTCATGTATTATTGAAAGACCTTTTCCGACTTTAAATGAGGGATCTCCAACTAAATGGATTAAATTAGATTCATTTTCATATATACGATTTAGAAATGAAAAGGTTTCGTTTTGAATACAAGTTTTTGATAAACTAATGAAAAGAATGATTTTGTTTAAATACATAGATATTTAATGAAAGGAAGAAATACGATGAATTACGATTTGAAAATAAAATTAATAGATGAAGAGGCGACTTTGCCTTATCAAGCCCATCCTGGTGATGCGGGTTTAGATTTATTCTCGATAGAAGAAATGTTTATTCAACCAGGTGAAGCTGCTCTTGTTAGAACAGGGATCCAAATTGAATTACCTAAAGGAACGGAAGCTCAAGTACGTCCAAGGAGTGGATTAGCTCTTAAACATTCGATCACAGTATTGAATAGTCCGGGTACCATTGATGAAGGTTATCGAGGTGAAATCAAAGTCATTTTAATCAATCATGGTAAAGCTGTTTTCAAAGTGGAAAAAAAGATGCGAATCGCGCAAATGGTCATTGCACCAGTATTAAATGTGAATCTTATTCAAGCAGAAGAGTTAACCAATTCTATAAGAGGAGAAGGGGGATTTGGTTCTTCTGGGAAGAATTAAATCCTAAAGACAAATACCCCGGGGAATTAACGATGAATAACGGGAAACCCCGGGGAATCCTACATTACATTTTGACCGGAGGATTTTGTTTGTTGGCTGAAAAAATGGCACGCCACGCTTCAATGACTAAAAAGATGCATAGGACGAATACGATAAAGGCGATGACTGTTAAAAGATAGTTGCCTTTCGTTAAATTTGCTTGCATTAAAGCAATTAGCGCAGATAAGGTGACCAGAAACATAAAGACCATTGGCAGAATGGTAAACCACGCTTTTACTCCTTTTTTAATTAACCAAACCGTAATCGCTAATAATGCCAAGGCACCAAGCATTTGGTTGGCTGAGCCAAATAGTGGCCATACCGTACTCCAAGTTCCTGAAATGGCCAAAGCTCCGGCACCGATGATGATTACTAGGGTGGCAATATGATGATTACGGAAGAAGGAGGATTTATTTTCAGCAAATTCCTGAACAGCATATTTTCCGAGTCGAGTAGCTGAATCTAATGTCGTCATTAGGAAAGCAGAAGCGGTTAATGCGGTAAATGTAGTAGCAGTGATTTCAGAAATGCCCCAATGAGACATAAAGAAACCAACACCAGCAGAAAATGTTCCGATTGGTCCACCTAGGTCGGTCATTCTTGCAGCGAAATCGGCTTGTGAAAGATAGGCAACCGCTCCTATCGCGATAATGGCAAGAAATCCTTCCAGAAGCATAGCTCCATACGTAATAAATCGCCCATTCTTTTCATTATCCAGTTGCTTTGCGGTTGTACCTGAGGAGACGAGGGAGTGGAAGCCTGACACCGCTCCACAGGCAATGGTAATAAATAGGATTGGAAATAAATATCCTAAATTTTCATTATAAAATCCTGTATACCCTGCTAACTGAATTGTAGGATTGGCGATCACCATTCCTATGAAGGCACCTGCAATCATTCCATATAATAAAAATGAATTTAAATAGTCTCGTGGTTGTAAAAGAACCCAAACAGGTAATACCGAGGCTAAATAGGCATAGACTAATAAAATGATGACCCATGTTGTTCCACTTAAATGAAAAGGGAATTCAATTCCGATCCAGATGCTTGCGAACATAGCAAGTACACCTAAAATACTTGCTAACACAAAGTTCATACGCAACTGATTAACTAAAACACCGAATACGATCGCAAGTCCAATAAATAATACCGAGGCTGTCGCAGCTTCTGGAACGGCAACAAATGTATCACGTACTAGAATAATAAAAACCCCGACAATAAGAACTAAGGTAGCAATGGAGAATGAAAGAAACAATGTTTGTCCGCGGTTTCCAATATATTCTTTAATGATCGTTCCAATCGATTGTGCCTTATGTCGGATCGAGGCTTGCAATGATGTATAATCGTGAACCCCACCGATGAAAATGCTTCCAACAATAATCCAAAGTACCGCTGGAATCCAGCCGAACACAACAGCGGAAATCGGGCCAACGATCGGACCTCCCCCCGCAATCGTCGCAAAATGATGTCCAAGTAAAACAGGCTTTCTGGCGGAAACATAGTCAACTCCATCCGCCATCGTCTTTGCCGGTGTTGGTCTATTTGGGTCAATATCTAGCTTTTTATCTAGGAATTTTCCATAGGTGAAATAGGCAATAATGAAGATAATTCCTGAAACCATTAATAATGTTAATAAATTCATTGTTGTTCACGCTCCCCTTTCAATATTTTTCCAATGGCAGATACAAAAGGTTTTCCTTTCCGATGAATCGTGATCGTTTGATTTTGCACATGAACTAAACCAAGATAAATTTCAATCCAGCCATGAATACCGTAATGAAGAAACTTTACTTTACGTGTCTTTTTCACCTCCTTTAATAAGGTCTGATCTGTTGGTTGATCGGTGATGATCAGTCCAATTAGGACCGTTGACATATGCTCATCATGTGATGGAATATAATGATCTGCTTGCTGAATTATATTGTGCAAATATTGATGAACCCAAGTGGTTGATAGTTCTATTTTAGGTGAGATGACGAAGACAATTTGCTGGTTTTCAACTCCCCATATTTTGATACTTTTGGATAGCATATATTTTTCATCTTTACGTAGATGATGGGCAATAAAATCGATAGAAGTATCCCCTAGTGGTACATTTTCCTCAATATTGAAAAAAGGGGCATAGGTGTCTTGAAGTTTTTTTATAAAAGTGGGTGTTTGAGTTGTCAAAATGACTCCCCCTTCTTGAAAGAATTAAAATCGCTTCAATCCTTTCACTTGTAATGTTTTAAATACGGAAAAACCAGTAAGGTAAAAATGAATGTGACGATCTTTGAATTCCAGAACTTGATCAATAAAGATAGAAATCCCTTCTACCTTTTGATGATGAAATAAATTCTCGAAATCAGGTTTGACAAAGGTTACCTCCGCTTCCATCCCCCCAACACAGCAGTTTCCAGGTTGAAAGGGTTTCACAACGATAACAGGTTCTGCAGTTTTTGAAAAAAGCCATTGTGTCGCTTTTTCATCAAATGTAATCGTGTAATCCATTGAACCCTCTCCTTCCAAATTTTTAGATAATTCGGAATTCTAACCCTACTTATATGTACGAAAAAAATGGACATTATATGCTATAAAGTGAAACTTCACTCAGTGCGGTTTTTTCAATATTTTTATATAAAATACATAATGAAAAAGCAGAGTTTTGTATATTATCATGATTTTCAGTATAATTTTTACTATAACGTAATGAAATGGAGGTTTTTAAAATGACAAAGATGGATGAAACATTAGTCATGTTAAAAGAACTAACAGATGCTAGAGGGATTCCCGGAAATGAGCGTGAAGTTCGGGAAGTAATGAAAAAATACATAGAGCCATTATCAGATGAAATGACGACCGATCATTTAGGAAGTCTCATCGCCAAAAAAGTTGGGGATGAAAATGGTCCAAAAATCATGGTGGCAGGCCATTTGGATGAAGTTGGGTTTATGGTAACCCAAATTGATGATAAGGGATTTATTCGTTTTCAAACGGTTGGCGGCTGGTGGTCGCAAGTTATGCTCGCTCAGCGTGTGACGATTGTAACTAGAAAGGGAGATGTAACCGGAATTATCGGTTCGAAACCACCCCATATTTTACCTGCTGAAGCACGTAAAAAACCTATTGATATTAAGGATATGTTCATTGATATTGGAGCATCTAGTAGAAAAGAGGCGGAGGAATGGGGAGTCCGACCTGGGGATATGATCACTCCATATTTTGAATTTACCGTCATGAACAATGAGAAAATGCTATTGGCAAAAGCATGGGATAATCGAATTGGCTGTGCGATTGCCATTGATGTCTTAAAATATATTCAAAATAAAAAACATGAAAACATCGTGTATGGTGTTGGAACCGTTCAAGAGGAAGTTGGATTACGTGGAGCCAAAACGAGTGCCAATACCATTCTTCCAGATATTGCTTTCGGTGTAGACGTTGGGATTGCTGGTGATACACCGGGAATTTCGGAAAAAGATGCGATGAGCAAAATGGGGAAAGGCCCACAGATCATTCTGTATGATGCTTCAATGGTTTCTCATAAAGGATTACGCGATTTTGTTACAAATGTAGCAGATGAATTGAATATTCCATACCAATTTGATGCGATTGCTGGTGGAGGAACCGATTCAGGATCGATCCATTTAACAGCGAGTGGAGTCCCTACTTTATCGGTCACGATTGCTACACGTTATATCCATTCACATGCGGCGATGCTTCATCGTGATGACTTTGAAAATGCTGTAAAACTTTTAGGAGAAGTGATTCTCCGTTTAGATCGTGACGCTGTGAATAAAATTACATTTGAATAAGTCATAAGAAGCCCCCAGATCCTTTGTCTGGGGGGTTCAAAAATAATAAAGCTAGGGAAAACGATTGCATACAGAATAATTATCTTCTTAATCCTTCTTCTAATGTTTGTAGCATGACCTGTTGCTCCTTGGAGTCAGCATTTTTCCAAAAAACTTCAAATAATACCCCAAGACCAGGAAGCATTTTCTCTTCACCACTTTGAATGGCATCCACGATGGTATCTTGAAGCTGAGATTGACTGTGGCCAGTCACATTGTGAAGGACGGCCCCTCTTAAGTTGAAATTCATTTCATTAGCCCCTTTCTACAGCAATTACATTCCTATTTTCCCCAGGTAGATATTCAATATGCATTCGCATTACGTTATAATAAGAAAATTGAAATGAAACGAAAAGGTAGGAGAGAATAGGTGGACTATATCCAATCGGCAAAAAACCCGAAAGTAAAGCAATGGAAAAAATTATTAACCAAAAAAGGACGTGAACAAACAGGGCTATACCTATTAGAAGGGTTCCATTTAGTAGAGGAGGCCCTTCAGTTTAAAAATGAAATTGAGGAAATCCTTTATTCTGAAAACATCATGATCCCCTCACATTGGAATATGGATCATGTCAAGATAACGACGATCTCAGAAGAGGTTTCCAAGGCGATTTCTGAAACAGAATCCTCCCAAGGAATTTTTGCTATTTGTAAAAAGCATCAGTATGAAGAAAAAATGATGGAAAAGGGAAAGTCCTTCTTACTCATTGATGCTGTTCAAGATCCGGGGAATGTTGGAACGATGATTCGAACAGCAGATGCTGCTGGGATTGATTTAGTCATTCTTGGTGACGGAACTGTCGATCTCTATAATTCGAAGGTGTTACGATCAGCACAAGGAAGCCATTTTCATTTATCAATAATTTCCATGTCATTACAAAAAGCAATCTCATTATTACAAGAAAAAGGGGTACCAGTATTTGGGACATCTTTGCAATCAGCTGAATCTTATAAAAAGGTGACGATAGATGATTCCTTTGCGATGATTGTTGGGAATGAAGGAAATGGAGTTTCAGAGGAACTATTGCAGACAACAAACCAAAATGTATTTATCCCCTTATACGGCCGGAGTGAATCTTTAAATGTAGCAGTGGCAGCCGGGATTTTGTTATTTCATTTTCAAGACAGCTTGAAAAGTAACTGAAAATTATACTATAATATGTAACATATGAAATTTTGGATAAAATAAAGACGAAGACAGAGAAAAGTACTTTATAAGTTTTCGAAAAGGGAGAAAATGCCTGAGACTGAAAGCATTTTTACGAAGAATGTAAGGGAAGTTCATCTCTCGAGTTGGCATCGGGACCGTTTTTTATGAAGGCACTTTTACTACAAAAAGTTTATGGAAAATGCCTTTATTCTAAATGTAAAGATGCATCGGTGTAGCCGTTATCAAAATGAAGTGAGCGCAAATTGATTGTGCTAATAAGGGTGGTACCGCGAAAACAGCCTCGTCCCTTTCTTAGGGAAGGGCTTTTTTTTATGTTTAAAAACCATTGGTTACACCAGTTTCAGGTAGGATGAACAAAGAAAGTCCATCCCATAGGCAAAAATCACTGGTTACTTGATAAACCTGCTAGAAAAAGGAGGAAATATTGTGGAACAAAAGTTAAAGGAACTACAGCAAGAAGCATTGCAAAAAGTCGATCAAGCTGAAGATTTAAAACAATTAAATGAAGTTCGAGTAGCTTATTTAGGGAAAAAAGGCCCTATTACGGAGGTACTTCGTGGAATGGGGAAACTTTCTCCAGAAGAACGTCCCAAAATGGGAGCATTAGCTAATGAAGTAAGGGAATCGATTTCTTCTAAAATTGAAGCAAAACAAGCAGAGCTAGAAGAAGCAGCAATCCAAAAACAGCTGGAGGAACAATCGATTGATGTTACATTACCAGGGAGACCTATTTATTCTGGAAATCATCACCCACTTACACGTGTAGTGGAAGAAGTGGAAGATCTATTTATTAGTATGGGCTATACAATTGCAGAAGGTCCAGAAGTGGAACAAGATTACTATAATTTTGAAGCATTAAACTTACCAAAGGATCACCCTGCAAGAGATATGCAAGATACATTTTATATAACAGAAGAAATCCTGATGAGAACCCATACATCACCTGTACAAGCGAGAACCATGAAAAAACATCAAGGAAAAGGACCTGTGAAAATTATTTGCCCAGGGAAAGTTTACAGACGAGACCATGATGATGCGACACACTCCCATCAATTTATGCAAATTGAAGGTCTGGTCGTAGATGAAAATATTCGCATGAGTGATTTAAAAGGAACTTTAGAAGTATTTGCGAAAAAAATGTTCGGAGAAGATCGTGAAATCCGTCTTCGTCCAAGTTTCTTCCCATTCACAGAACCATCTGTTGAAGTCGATGTTTCTTGTTTCTCTTGTGGAGGAAAAGGTTGTTCGATTTGTAAAAAAACAGGATGGATTGAAATGCTAGGAGCGGGAATGGTTCATCCAAATGTGCTAGAGATGGCTGGATTTGACTCTAAGAAATATACTGGATTTGCATTCGGAATCGGAGTGGAAAGAATCGCGATGCTACGATATGGAATCGATGATATTCGCCACTTATACGCAAATGATATCCGTTTTCTTAAACAATTTTCACGAGTAGAAAAATAGTAGCGCATTCAATTAATAGGAGGTAAACTAATATGTTTGTTTCATATAAATGGCTTCAAGAGTATGTTGATTTATCGGGCATAGATGCAAACGATTTGGCAGAAAAAATTACACGAAGCGGGATCGAAGTAGAAGGGGTAGAATGTCCGAGCGATGAAATCAAAAATGTAGTCGTCGGTTATGTTGTTGAATGTGAACAACATCCAAATGCAGATAAATTAAATATATGTCAAGTTGATTTGGGAGAGGGAGATCCTGTTCAAATTATTTGCGGGGCTCCAAACATTGCCAAAGGTCAAAAAGTGGTGGTGGCCAAAGTAGGTGCCGTCTTACCAGGAAACTTTAAAATTAAAAAGGCAAAACTTCGTGGAGAACCATCAAATGGGATGATCTGTTCCTTACAAGAATTAGGAATTGAGGGAAAGATCACACCAAAGGAATATGCAGAAGGAATTTTTGTATTCCCAAATGACGTAGAAGTGGGATCGAATGCCCTTGCACAATTAAATTTAGATGATCATGTTTTAGAACTAGGATTAACTCCAAATCGTTCGGATTGTTTAAGTATGCTTGGTGTTGCGTATGAAGTGGCAGCCATTCTTAAGAAGGATGTCAAACTTCCTCATCCAAAAGCAGATGAAAGTAATGAAAAAGCGACAGACTATATTTCCGTTTCGATTGATGCGAAGGAAGACAATCCATTATATATTGCCAAAGTCATTAAAAATGTGAAAGTAGCACCATCGCCTTTATGGATGCAAACTCGATTGATGTCTGCGGGGATTCGTCCTCATAACAATGTCGTGGATATTACAAACTTTATTTTATTAGAATATGGTCAACCTCTTCATGCTTTTGATTATCAACGCCTTGGCTCTAAAGAGATTGTCGTCCGCCGTGCCCATCAAGGGGAAAAAATGACGACATTAGATGATGTGGAACGCATGTTATCAAGTGAACATTTAGTCATTACAAATGGTCAGGAACCTATTGCTCTTGCTGGAGTGATGGGTGGAGCGAATTCAGAAGTGCAAAATGATACGACGACTGTACTCATCGAATCTGCTTATTTCAATGGTCAAATTGTTCGAAAGGCTTCGAAGGATCATGGATTACGCAGTGAAGCGAGTGCCCGTTTTGAAAAAGGAGTTGACCCCAACCGTGTTCATGCGGCGGCAGAAAGAGCGGCCCAATTACTACAACAATACGCGGGTGGAGAAGTCCTTCAAGGTAGTGTGATAGCTGGAGAAATGAATCGTGAGCCAAAAAAGATTTCTATTTCATTGGAAAAAATAAATCGGGTATTAGGTACTACATTATCAACCGAAGAAGTGACAGCTATTTTCACTAGCCTAAAATTTGAAAATGTTGTCGATGGTCATACATTCCAAGTAACGGTTCCAACTAGACGAGGTGATATTACAATTGAAGAAGATCTTGTTGAAGAAGTTGCTCGTCTATATGGGTATGATCGCTTGCCGACAACATTGCCGGTTGGAGTAGCGATTCCAGGTGGGCTGACAAAATATCAAGAGAAACGCCGTGTAGTTCGCCATTTATTAGAAGGGGCAGGGTTATATCAAGCTTTGACTTATTCGTTAACAAGTGAAGAGAAAAGTACGCAATTTGCATTAAATAAGAGAGAGTCAATTGGTTTAGCTATGCCTATGAGTGAAGAAAGAAGTTTTCTACGTCAAAGCATAATTCCACAATTATTAGAAAGTGTTTCATACAATGTGGCCCGCCGAAATGATGCGGTCGGATTTTATGAATTAGGAACAATCTTCCTAAAGAACAATGAAAATGAATTGCCAGAAGAAAGAGAACACTTAGCAGGGGCAATCACAGGATTATGGGAAACTCATGAATGGCAAGGAGAAAAGAAACCAGTTGATTTCTTTGTCGTCAAAGGGATTGTAGAAGGTCTATTTAAAAAGCTTTCTATAGAGAGTAGCATTGAGTTTCAAAAGGCTAAATTAGATGGCCTGCATCCAGGACGTACAGCCAAGATTTTATTCAATGGAGAAGTACTTGGAATCATCGGGCAAGTCCACCCGCAACTTCAAAAAGAGTTAGATTTGAAAGATACTTATGTATTCGAATTGGATGCGACTTATCTTTTAGAAAAAGAGGCGTCTCCATTACATTATGAGCCAATTCCTCGCTTCCCTTCTATTACGAGAGATATTGCGCTAGTGGTAGACAGCTCTGTGCAGGCAAGTGAGCTCGCGAACATAATCCAAACAGCTGGAGGAAAATTATTAAAAGATGTTCATCTTTTTGACCTTTATGAAGGAGAACATATGGAACTAGGCAAAAAATCAATCGCCTTCTCCTTAACTTATTTTGATCCTGAAAGAACATTGACAGATGATGAAGTAGTGAAAGCGCATGAGAAAGTATTGAATGCGGTGAAAGAGCAAGTAAATGCTGAACTAAGAGGATAAGGATTGGTGAAGCTAGGAGCAATCATAATGATCTATCGGATTCTAAGTGGAAATGAAGGACCGTTTTGTTAGAATAATGATATACTAAAAAAGGTTGGGGAGTTCGATCCATTCAATTTGAACCCTCCAACCTTTTTTTTATTAAAGATTTCCTTGTATTTTTCGAACAATAGCTTTTGCCTTTTGCGTATTAGCAAAATGGTGTTTTGTAAATTTTAATAAACATTCTTCCCCTTTTTGTAAGATTAATCTTGCTCCTGCTTCATCAACTTGTTTTCCTGCTCCTTTAGGTAAGGTAAAACCGGCTTCCTTACTCAGTTTGTCAAATTCCTTCACAAAGGCATATCGTGCCAAAATAGAAGCCGCTGCTACAGAAAGATGGACACTTTCCCCTTTCGTACTAAAATAAACATTTTCCCTGCAAACTTCTTTTTGGTTTTGGAGATAACGGAAGTAGGTTGTTTTTTCAGCGAATTGGTCTATCAAAATTGCATCGGGTTTTTCAGGCGAAATTTTTTTTAATAAATTTAAAAGGGCTTGATTATGGAGAAGAGCTTTCAATTTCCCTTGAGACATCCCTGCTTTTTGCATTTTATTATATTTTTCGTTTCTTAACACGAGCAAGCTATAAGGAATATGATGAAGTAACTCCTTTGCAATTTTAATGATTTGATCGTCATTTAAATGTTTAGAATCACGAACCCCTAAATCCCTTAATATGTCCATTTGTTCCGTTTTTACATAGGTACTGACAACCGTCATCGGACCGAAATAATCGCCTGTTCCGACTTCATCACTACCCATGACAGAAAGAGTGGAAAAACCGTCAGGTAACTGTATTTTTGTTCCACTCTTTACAGCTCTTTTCTTCGTTGGAGAGGGTGAAGAATTCCCCCAACGAGACGATTCATTCATTGCGTTGGCTCCTTGAAAAAGGACTTTCCCTGATTTATAAGCTGTAATCGTACAGCCGTTTGTTTTCGCCGTAAAAACCGCACCTGTTGGAATCTTAGATAATAAGAAATCTTGATAATCATTTCTCATCTTTGAGATGATTTCACGACTCATATGCAAGACAATATTTGACATAAACAAACTCCTTTCTACTTTCCTTTTCATTCAATTTCATGATATATTTAAGTTTAGGATTCTTAATGAATGGAGGCATTTCAATTGTCGGACGGACAGAGAAACAAAATTACTGTTGATATATACGGACAACAATATGTAATTGTCGGAGATGAATCATCTAACCATATTCGCCTTGTTGCGGAAATGGTCGATGAAAAAATGCGTGAAATAAGTTTCAAGAATCCTTCGCTTAGTACTACGAAGCTAGCCGTCTTAACAGCGGTTAACACGATTCATGACTATGTGAAATTGAAAGAAGATTTGGAACAACTTCAAAATGATATTAAACAATTAAAGGAATGATGTAATTATGATGGATCTTATTCTTTTTTTCCTTTTAATTGGCGGCATTATAATCGGGTTAAAAAGAGGGCTGATTTTACAACTTATTCATATGGGCAGTGCCATTCTCTCCTTAATTATTGCGTATATGACCTATGATTTACTGGCACCAAAGCTTGTGAGTATCATTCCATTGCCTCCAATCAATGGGAATACAGCATTTTCACTCTTTTCAAAAGTAGTTCCTTTTGAACATTTTTATTACGGAGCTATCGCGTTTATCATCATCTTTTTTGTTAGTAAAATAGCTCTACATATCATTGGATCTATTCTTAATACAGTTGCAAGCATTCCGATTATCAAACAAATGAACAGCCTTGGCGGTGGAGTATTAGGTTTCTTGGAAGTCTATATTCTTTTATTTGTTCTGCTATATTTAGGAGCACTCATCCCAAATGAAGGCATACATTCCTTAATAGATCAATCGTTTTTATCAGGCATAATCATCAACCATACCCCGTTTTTATCTGAGGGTTTACAACAGCTATCGTTCAAAGTCGATGCATTGTAAATATGAGGCTGTCCCGTGTCAGTTGCTTTGCGGGATCGCCTCGTTTTTGTGTGCGAAAAAACCAGTGTTAACTTGGCTATTGATTCCCACTACAGGCGCCTCTTCTTTGGCGGGTGGTACGGCGAGCCTCCTCGGCGCTTTAAGCCTGTGAGGCCTGTTTTCCCAACAGGAGTTTTCACGCCTCCTGCTCCAATCAACATGAGCCATTAATACAGCTCTAAAAAAAGAAATTCATACATATAAAACCTTTTAAAAAGGAAATTTCACTCAAAAGGAAGTAGTGAAAATCCCTGTTTTTGTTCTTCACGTGCGTCTCTGATACTATATAGTAGGATAAGTATAAAATCAAACATATTTGCAGGTGAAATCATGGCGATCAATAAAAAAGATGTCATTAGGTTATTAGAACAAATTGCAATTTATATGGAATTAAAAGGAGAAAATCCATTTAAAATATCCGCATTTCGTAAGGCGGCTCTTGCATTAGAAAATGATGACCGCAGTTTAAGTGAAATAGATGATGTGAAAAAATTAGCAGGAATAGGGAAAGGAACGGCAACGGTGATTGAGGAGTACAGGACAACGGGGAGCTCTTCTGTCCTACTTGAATTGCAACAACAAGTTCCTAAAGGATTAATTCCCCTTTTACAGCTACCAGGCTTAGGGGGAAAGAAAATTTCCAAGCTTTATCAACAACTAGCCATTACAAATATCGATCAATTAAAAGATGCATGTGAAAATAAGCAAGTTCAGACGTTGGCGGGATTTGGAGACAAAACGGAAGAAAAAATTTTAGCGGCGATTCATCAAGTTGGATCCCGACCTGAGCGTTTACCGATTGCTTTCATGAGTGATGTAGCTGAAAAAATAGCCAATGAATTGGGGAAAATAAAAGAAATTGAACAGTTTTCTATGGCGGGAAGCCTCCGTAGAATGAGGGAGACGATCAAAGATTTAGATTTTATCATTGCTACGAAAGCACCGAAGCTCGTACGAGAACAATTACTACAAATGCCCAATCAAAAGGAAATTATTGCATCAGGTGATACAAAAGTGTCGCTTATTTTTGAAGATAAGGTGGATGTGTCTGTTGATTTTCGACTTGTCACTTCTGAACAATTTGCCACGACTTTACATCATTTTACAGGGTCAAAACAACATAATGTTCGAATGCGGCAATTAGCAAAAGAACGTGGGGAGAAAATTAGTGAATATGGTGTGGAAAATATGGAAACAGGGGAAATCAAAACATTTCAGTCTGAAGAACAGTTTTACCATCATTTTCAGTTACCATGGATTCCACCCGAAATTCGAGAAGACGGTTCAGAGGTGGAGGATTTCGCTGAGGAAAATTCCCTAATTACGATTGATCAAATTTGTGGGGATTTGCATATGCATACAGCATGGTCAGATGGTGCTTATTCCTTAGAAGAAATGATCAATGCATGCCGAGCAAAAGGATATCACTATATGGCCATCACCGACCATTCTCAATATTTAAAGGTAGCAAACGGTCTTACACCAGATCGACTTCGAAAGCAACAGGAGCAAATTAGACAACTGAATGAAAAATATGATGATATCGTCATTTTATCAGGAGTGGAAATGGATATTCTGCCAGATGGAACCCTTGATTATGATGATGATTTGCTGAGTGAATTAGATTTTGTCATCGCATCAATCCATTCAAGTTTTTCTCAGCCTAAGTCCACCATTATGAAACGATTAAGAACGGCGTTGGAAAACCCACATGTTGATTTAATTGCTCATCCAACGGGCCGCTTAATCGGTAGAAGAGACGGATACAGTGTGGACATGGATGAATTAATAGAATTAGCTGCGAAAACCAATACCGCACTTGAATTGAATGCTAATCCCCATCGATTAGATTTAAGTGCTCCCAACTTAAAAAAGGCTCAAGAAGCTGGGGTGAAAGTGTTCATTAATACAGATGCTCACTCGATCGAACATTTAAATTTTATGGAAATGGGAGTGAAGGCAGCGCGAAAAGGGTGGATCAAGACGGAGAACGTATTAAACACGCATTGCTTTGAGCAACTGCAACAATTCTTGACAAGGAATAACTAGAAATAGGGGGATCTTTCATCCGTGAATAAAAAAGTTTTATCTACATTAGAATTTTACAAGATTAAAGAATTACTGAAAGAATATGCTTCTTCCTCACTGGGAAAGGAAAAAGTAGATACAATGATTCCTGCCACTTCATATGAAGAGGTGGTGCGCCTGCAAGATGAGACGGATGAAGCAGTACAGGCTTTACGATTAACCGGTCATGCTCCATTAAGTGGAATATATGATATTCGAGCACATGTGAAAAGAGCACAAATTGGTGGCATGTTAAATGGAGGAGAATTTGTTCAGATAGGTAGTACCATTCACGCAGGTCGAATGATGAAAAGATATATAGTAGAGCTAATTGAAGAGAAGGAGATTGATCTACCTATCTTATCGTCCAAAGAAGAACAACTACCTATATTAATTTCATTACATGAAGAAATCAAACAGGCGATAGATGAAAACGGTGATGTGCTCGATTCAGCGAGCGATACTCTTCGCCATCTCCGCTCCCAATTAAGAACGAGTGAAGGAAGAATTCGTGAAAAATTGGAGGGCATGATTCGTTCAAAAAATGCTCAGAAGATGCTTTCTGATGCGATTGTCACGATTCGAAATGATCGTTATGTCATTCCAGTGAAACAAGAATACCGATCTCATTATGGAGGGATTATTCACGATCAATCGGCTTCGGGTCAAACATTATTTATTGAACCAGAATCGGTCGTACAATTGAATAATCAATTAAGAGAAATTAAGCTGAAAGAGCAAGAAGAAATTGAACGGATTTTATTCAGATTGACTGGGTTTATAGATGAAAATGCGGACGAATTATTCGTGCTAGTCCGCGTTTTATCCGATCTTGATTTTGTCTTTGCAAAGGCCAAATACGGGAAAACGATTAAAGCCTCAAAACCAAGTGTGAATGAGAGAGGATATATACGTCTCGTTCAAGCACGTCATCCATTAATTCCGTTAGAAGAAGTAGTGGCAAATAATATTGAATTGGGAAATGAATTTACGGCAATCGTCATTACAGGCCCTAATACCGGTGGGAAAACCGTTACATTGAAAACAGTCGGATTAGCGATTCTTATGGCTCAAGCTGGATTGCAAATACCCGTTGGAGAGGGATCTGAAATTGGGGTATTTCAGTCTGTATTCGCTGATATTGGGGATGAACAATCAATCGAACAGAGCTTAAGTACGTTTTCATCCCATATGGTGAATATTGTCGACATTTTAAAAGAAGTCGATGCCAATAGTTTAGTATTGTTTGATGAACTTGGGGCGGGGACAGATCCTCAGGAAGGAGCAGCACTGGCGATTGCTATTTTAGATGAAGTCCATGATAGAGGGGCACGGATTATTGCAACAACCCATTACCCTGAATTAAAAGCTTACGGTTATAATCGCGATGGGGTCGTAAATGCGAGTGTAGAATTTAATGTGGAAACATTGAGTCCCACTTATCGTCTGCTTATTGGGGTGCCAGGACGTAGTAATGCATTCGAAATTTCAAAAAAACTTGGTTTGCAAGAATGGGTAATCGAACGTGCCCGAAAACATATTGGAACGGACACGAATGAAGTAGAAAATATGATTGCTTCTTTAGAACGAAGTAAAAAACTAGCAGAACAAGAAGAAAAAGAAGCAAAAGAATATTTAAAACATGCCGAAAAACTGCAAAAAGAGTTACAAAAACAAATGATCGAGTTCTATGAGCATAAGGATGAAATGATTGCAAATGCAGAAAGAAAAGCGAAATCACTTGTGGAAAAAGCGCAAGAAGAGTCAGAAGAGGTCATTCGCGATTTAAGAAAATTGCGTCTGCAAAAAAATGCTGAAGTGAAAGAACACGAATTAATTGAGGCAAGAAAACGATTATCTGATGCAGTCCCTTCAATCGCGAAATCAAATATGAAGAAGGTAAAAAAGAAACTCCATTCGTATCAACCTGGAGATGAAGTGAAAGTTGTAAATTTTGATCAAAAAGGGCATTTAGTCGAAAAAGTAAGTGATAATGAATGGCTAGTGCAAATGGGCATTATGAAAATGAAGGTAAAAGAATCGAACTTAGAATTTATAAAATCGGATAAGAAAGCGGAAACGAAACCACTTGCAACAGTGAGAGGAAGAGACTATCATGTAAAACTCGAATTAGACCTTCGAGGAGAACGGTATGAAGATGCTTTACTAAAGGTTGAGAAATATATTGATGACGCAATTTTAGCTGGTTATCCAAGAGTATCCATCATTCACGGAAAAGGTACAGGTGCACTTCGAAAAGGTGTGCAGCAATACTTGAAAAATCACCGTTCCGTTAAAGGAACAAGACTTGGTGAAGCTGGTGAAGGCGGCAGCGGTGTGACTGTTGTCGAGTTAAAATAAATCTAAGGGGAAAATTCGACAATGAATCAATTCTGGGAAAATCAATATGTTCAGTTAACAGGTTATTATAGTGTAGTGATCCTTTTTCTTGTTATTTTCTTAGCTATTTTTGAACTTGTAACGAAGTATAAAAACTGGCAAGAAATCAAAAAGGGGAATATGGCTGTAGCATTGGCAACAGGTGGAAAGATTTTCGGGATTGCTAACATCTTCAGACATTCCATTTTGCAGCATGATTCACTTATTGAAATGATTAGTTGTGGAGTGTTTGGCTTTTTCCTCTTATTATCTGGTTATTTTATCTTTGAATTTTTAACCCCAAATTTTAAAATTGATGAAGAAATCGAAAATGATAATCGTGCAGTTGGATTTATTTCCATGGTAATATCTGTTGGGTTATCATTCGTCATTGGTGCAGGAGTGTCATAAAGGGAGCAGTGGTAGAATGGAAACATTGGCAAAAGTGTTAATCGGTTTATGTGGACTCTTTGTTGTTGTTGGAGTTATTTATTTACTGTTTTTTGCATAATATAATCATAGTTTTAGCTAAAAGGGGCTGTCTTAAAAATGCCGATCTTCTCGTTTTTAAGACAGTCTTATTTGATATTTTTCGAATTGCACATTCATTTCTCCTGACTTAACGGGCAGTAAACCTCCACCTTAAAATGATTTGGAAACAAAGAAGATAGGTAGAGGATCACAGCCCCTAAAGGCCCGATAAGGTTAACTAACATTCAGTTGGGGATGAAGAAAACCCCCACTGAATGAAGTTTCACTTTATTCAAAAGGTACCATTACTATAAAGGAAATTGTCATTGATATAAGTTTGTATTATAATAAAATTAATTTTAAAAATATTCTAACAGTTTAAGGAGGGGTCTTATGACACAAAAGCCCTGGCTGAATCAATACCCGAAAGAGATTCCAACCTCATTGGAATATGAGCAAATTCCCATACAAGCTTATTTAACAAGGGCAGCAGAACAGTATCCAAATAAGATCGCTGTTCATTTTATGGGAAAGGAACTAACATATAATGAACTGTATGTATCTGCTCTGAAATTTGCAAAATATTTAAAGAGACTGGGAATCCAAAAGGGGGATCGAGTAGGAATCATGCTCCCAAACACCCCGCAAGCAATCATCGGATACTTCGGTGTCTTATACGCTGGAGGGATTGTGGTTCAAACGAATCCACTTTATACTGAACGAGAAATCGAGTATCAAATGAAAGATTCGGGAGCAAAAATAATCCTTACATTAGATCTCATCTATCCACGCGTTATGAAAGTTTTTAATAAGACAAACCTCGAGCACATCATTGTAACCGCTATCAAAGATTATCTGCCATTTCCAAAAAATTTCATTTATCCATTTATTCAAAGGAAGCAAACAGGTTTATCAGTTAGTGTTGAGCATAGAGGGTCTAATCATCTATTTAAAAATATCATCGCAACGGAAAAAGCAGAAAACATTCCATTAGAATTAGACTTTGAAGAAGATTTAGCCCTTCTACAATACACAGGTGGAACGACGGGCTTTCCAAAAGGGGTCATGCTTACACACAAAAATTTAGTTGCAAATTCTTCAATGTGTGATGCATGGCTGTATGAATGCAAGAAAGGGGAAGAAGTGGTCCTTGCCATGCTGCCATTTTTCCATGTTTACGGGATGACGGCTGTCATGATATTATCAATTATGCAAGGGTATAAGATGATTCTAATCCCGAAATTTGATGTAAAAACAACCTTAAAGGCGATTGAAAAGCAACGCCCGACCTTATTTCCGGGTGCGCCAACTATGTATATTGGTCTGTTAAATGACCCTGAATTAAAGAATTATGACCTTTCCTCCATCAACTCGTGTATTAGCGGATCTGCTCCACTCCCGGTTGAAATTCAAGAAAAATTCGAACAAATCACGGGAGGAAAACTAGTAGAAGGATATGGGTTAACAGAATCCTCTCCAGTTACACATGCGAACTTTTTATGGGGATCGAAACGAGTGAAAGGAAGTATCGGTGTTCCATGGCCTGATACAGAATCTGCTATTTTATCATTAGAAACTGGTGAGAAACTACCACCGAATGAAATAGGGGAGCTCGTCGTAAAAGGGCCACAAGTGATGAAGGGTTACTGGAATCGACCAGAGGAAACAGAGCAGACATTGAAAGATGGTTGGTTGTATACAGGAGATATAGGGTATATGGATGAAGAAGGCTATTTCTATATTGTCGACCGGAAGAAAGACATGATCATTGCAGGTGGCTATAATATCTATCCTCGTGAAGTGGAAGAAGTTTTATATGAACATGAAGCTGTACAGGAAGCTGTCGTTGTTGGAGTACCGGATCCATATCGGGGTGAAACCGTGAAGGCTTATGTTGTACTGCAAAAAGGGACTAACATAACGGAAGAAGAATTGGATCAATTTGCTAGAAAGCATTTAGCTGCATACAAAGTTCCTCGACTATATGAATTCAGGAATGAATTACCAAAGACAGCTGTTGGGAAGATTTTAAGACGTGCACTTTTAGATGAAGAAAAACAAAAACTTGAAAAAATAAATTAGGAAAAAGGATGTTTCATGGGTTATTTTATTCTTGACACGATTAGACAAAAAAGAGTATTATAGAATTGTGAATGAATAATCATTCATTTTTCAAAAGGTGTTTGAAAGGAAAATAGCCCATGAAAAGAAACAAACCTAAATATCATCAAATTATTGATGCAGCCGTTATTGCAATTGCAGAGAATGGCTATCATGCTGCTCAAGTTTCGAAAATAGCAAAGCGTGCAGGAGTAGCAGATGGAACCATTTATTTATATTTTAAAAATAAAGAAGACATCCTGATTTCTCTCTTTCAGGAAAAAATGCAGAATTTTGTCGAAAATTTAGAGAAAGTTGTAGCAGGAAAACAGAAGGCTGCGGAGAAATTATTATTGATGCTAGAAAATCATTTCACGATATTGTCTGATGATCGTCATTTAGCAGTAGTTACTCAGTTGGAACTTCGCCAATCTAATAAAGAATTAAGATTGAAAATTAATAATGTGTTAAAAGATTATTTGAAACTGATTGAAAAAATTTTATCTGAAGGTGTCGAATCAGGAGAATTTAAGTCGGATTTAAATATTCGCATAACACGACAAATGATTTTTGGGACGATTGACGAAATTGTCACTACATGGGTAATGAATGATCAAAAATATGATCTTGTAGCTCTTGCCCCAACTGTCTCAAAACTACTAATGTCAGGATTATCAGCGTAGAATGGTTTTTGGTAAAAAGGGGGCGTACTAATGGAATACTTATCTTTGAAAAAAGATGGTATGGTTGGTGAAATCCAAATAAATCGACCGCCAGCCAACGCATTATCAAGTGGGCTAATTGAGGAATTAGATTCTATTTTAAATGAAATTGAGTCTGACAAGGAAATTCGTGTCGTTCTACTCTATGGTGATGGAAGATTCTTCTCAGCTGGTGCGGATATTAAGGAATTCACCACTATTCCAGGTAAAGAAGAATTTTCTGTATTATCACAAAGGGGTCAAAATGTATTTGAAAGGATTGAATCTTTTTCGAAACCAGTTATTGCGGCCATTCATGGTGCAGCACTTGGTGGAGGATTAGAGCTAGCAATGAGTTGCCATATTCGTTTAGTAACGGAAAAGGCAAAGCTTGGACTACCTGAACTATCATTAGGCCTTATACCTGGGTTTGCAGGGACACAACGACTTCCTCGTTATGTTGGGATAGCCAAAGCAATGGAAATGCTCCTAACTAGCAAACCAATTACGGGATCTGAAGCCGTACAATTAGGTCTTGCCAATCATGCTTATGATGAAGAGCAATTGCTTCCAAATGCTCGCAAGTTGGCTCAAGACATTTCTAAAAAAAGTCCAGCTACGATGAAAGCGTCCATCGAATTGATGAGTTATGCGAAACAAGCAAAATTCTCTGAAGGAGTTTCGAAGGAAGCAGAACTGTTCGGAGAAGTATTCGTTACAAACGATGCCAAAGAGGGAATTCAAGCTTTCATTGAAAAAAGGGAAGCAGTATTTAAAGGCGAGTAATTTTTTTATAATAAATTTTCCTAATTTTTTAAAAGGAAAGAAAAGATAGATAAAATATAGGAGGCGAAACCATGAACATCTATGTATTATTAAAAAGAACTTTTGATACAGAGGAAAAAATCACCGTTTCTAACGGCGCTATCAATGAAGATGGGGCAGAATTTATCATTAACCCCTACGATGAGTACGCTGTTGAAGAGGCTATTCAAATTCGCGATGCAAAAGGCGGCGAAATTACGGTAGTATCTGTTGGAAATGACGAAAGTGAGAAGCAACTTCGCACTGCTTTAGCGATGGGTGCAGACAAAGCTGTCTTAATCAATATTGAAGATGATGTTGAAAATGGTGATCAATTTACTACAGCAAAAATTTTAGCAGAATACTTACAGGACAAAGAAGCAGACATTATTTTAGCAGGAAATGTCGCAATTGACGGTGGAAGTGGACAAGTAGGACCACGCGTTGCTGATTTACTTGGAATCCCTTACGTTACGACAATTACTAAGTTAGACATTGACGGTGAAAAAGCAACAATTGTTCGCGATGTTGAAGGGGACTCCGAAGTAATTGAAACATCATTACCAATATTAGTAACAGCTCAACAAGGTTTAAATGAGCCACGCTATCCTTCTTTACCAGGAATTATGAAAGCGAAGAAAAAGCCGCTTGAAGAATTAGAATTAGATGATCTTGATCTAGATGAAGATGATGTGGAAGCTAAAACGAAAACAACTGAAATCTTCTTACCACCAACTAAAGAAGCTGGAAAAGTTTTAGAAGGTGATCTAGGGGATCAAGTAAAAGAACTTGTTCAATTATTACACACAGAAGCAAAAGTAGTTTGATAAAACAATAGAAACAGACAGGAGGTTATGTAAATGGCAAAAAAAGTTTTAGTACTAGGAGAAGCTCGTGATGGGGCACTAAGAAACGTATCGTTTGAAGCAATTGCAGCTGGTAAAACAGTCGCAGAGGGTGGAGAAGTAGTAGGGGTTTTACTTGGTGACGCTGTAAGCGCTTTAGGAGAAGAATTGATTCAATACGGTGCAGACCGTGTAGTAGTTGTAGAAGATGAGAAATTGACACAGTATACATCTGATGCTTATTCTCAAGCTATGATGGCAGTGATTGAATCTGAAAATCCTGAAGGAATTGTATTTGGTCATACAGCTTTAGGAAAGGATCTTTCACCGAAAATCGCAAGTAAATTGGGAACTGGACTTATTTCAGATGTCACTTCTGTAGAAGTAGCTGGAGGTAATGTTGTATTCACTCGCCCAATATACTCTGGGAAAGCATTTGAAAAGAAAATTGTGGTAGATGGTATTGTTTTTGCATCCATTCGACCAAACAATATTCAACCACTTGAAAAAGATGCATCTCGCACTGGCGAAGTTAGCTCTGTATCCGCTGATATTAAAGATTTACGTACCATCATTAAAGAAGTAGTACGTAAAGCAAGTGAAGGTGTAGATTTATCAGAAGCGAAAGTTGTTATCGCGGGTGGCCGTGGTGTGAAGAGTGAAGAAGGCTTTGAACCATTAAAAGAATTAGCAGGCGTATTAGGAGGAGCAATTGGTGCTTCACGTGGTGCGTGTGATGCTGATTATTGTGATTATTCATTACAAATTGGACAAACAGGTAAAGTTGTAACTCCAGATCTTTATATCGCTTGCGGTATTTCAGGAGCGATCCAACATTTAGCTGGTATGTCAAACTCAAAAGTCATTGTTGCTATCAACAAAGATCCTGAAGCAAATATCTTCAATGTTGCTGATTACGGAATTGTCGGCGATTTATTTGAAGTCGTTCCAATGTTAACAGAAGAGTTCAAGAAATTAAAAGTGGCTTCTTCTTGATAGAACACTGAATGATAAGAATATGAGGTTGAATTTAGAAAGCGGCCGAGCGAGCGGTCGCTTTCTATCCTTTTTCAAAAGTTTTCAATAGAAACAATTGGTCAATCGCTGAGCCCTCCTTAAACCCACATCGAACTTCTCACCTCAAGTGACAAAGATTCTGGATAATCTCCTTTGCTAATACATAAGGTAAGTAATAATTTGGAGGCAGATGGGGAATATTACATTAGAAACAAAAAAATAGCATCCTTTTTCAATAGGTGTTATACTTACGGTAGTATATGCATTAGGAGGTAGAAAGATGGCGATTGTAAAAGTAACGGATCAAACATTTGCTTCAGAGATAAAAGATGGTCTTGTTTTAGTGGATTTCTGGGCACCATGGTGCGGACCTTGTAAAATGATTGCACCTGTTCTAGAGGAGTTAGATGGGGACCTAGGAGATAAAGTGAAAATTGCTAAACTTGACGTAGATGAAAACTCTCAAACAGCTGGTCAATTTGGTGTCATGAGTATCCCGACTCTTATCCTTTTCAAAAATGGTGAACCAGTCGATAAAGTAATTGGATTCCAACCGAAAGAAGCTTTAGCTGATTTAGTAAACAAACATGCCTAATATTTGAATATGAAAAGCTCCGGGCCTACTTAAGTAGGTCCGGAGCTTTTGTTTTCTGAGGAGAAAATGAGAAAATGGATTGACGATGATATTTATTATCGGTATAATCATTTTAGATTGAAAATCATTATCATTTATATATAGAATTCGGTGGAGGTTATACATATGAAGAAAAGAGAATTGAGAAGAATATTTGCATCATTTATAGCGGCCAGTACGATTTTAGCAGCTTGTGGAGCCAATGAAGAAGCTCCTAAAAAAGAAAATAAACAAGAAGAAGCACAACCTTCTGAGGATCAAAAAGCGGAAAAAGAAGAACAAGTGAAAGAATATAGTGTCAATAACCAATTAGAGGCTTATAATACATATACATCTGAACTAGGTAAAGTGAAAGAAGGACAAAAAGCCGACTGGAATGCAGTAGAGGAAGCTTATAAAAAACAAATGCAAGAAGCTGTTAATCAATTAAATGGGGAATTCGCCCAATCAATTGAAGCAGCGATCGAAGGTGGAAAGACCGGACAGATTGATGAAATTGTAGCCCTTCAACTTACTGATAAATTAACACAATCTTATTTTTATCAAAAGCAAAAAAGTTTACAAAAAGAAATTGTAGCCGATCTTGAAAAAGGGGATAAAGAAACAGCAAAAGCAAAGTTTGAAGAAATTAAAAAATTATCAACCGAGATTTTTATCCCTACAGCTGAAAAACGCGATAATTATTACCAACTTACAGGTGAAGACAGTATCGCTGAAAATATTAACAACGGCTTGACTGTTCAGGAAGAAGCATTAACTCAAGATAAAAAAGACGATTTCAACGTGTATATTCAATTAACAGATAAATCCATTTATAAAATTTTCTATTTAGCTGCAAATGGATATGCAGAAAAAATGGACGAAGCTGGGCAAGCGGGCGAAGAAGAAAAGTTAAAAATTATGCAAGCCGAAGCGTACGGATTTTTCCAAGCGATTAAAGATTCGTTGTCTGGTGGGGATGAAGACGCTTCTAAGCAATTAAATACATTATTTGCTTTAGATAATGATCCTAAGGCAATTAAAGCAGCTGAAGTGAAAAGTCTTTTTAATAAAGCTATAAAAGGAAAAATATTTTCATATCATGAAAAAGCACCTGCTGCTTTAAAAGAAAATAAAGAAATAGATGCAAAAATTTCGGCTCTAGAGGGAAATATGTTTACAAATATGATTGAAATCCAAATCAAAGATCAACTTGGTGAACAAAAAGCAAAAGAATTAAGTGCAAATGCCGAAAAATGGTTCCAACAAATTTCTGAGAACAAAGTAGATGAAGCCAAGGCTACGAGTGAAGCAATCCTAGCCGATTTAAATCAAATAAAATAACAGAGTCCTTCTTAAATAGACGATATGTAGTAGTAAAGAGCTCATGACCATAATGAAAAGTCGCTTATTCAATAGCGACTTTTCTCATGTAGGAGTGTATGTGGTAGAATAAAGTGAAACTTCACTTTGATGGATTTTTTACTGCCCATTCATAAGGGGAGGATAAATAGATATAAAATGGCATGAGATGAAAGAGTGAATAAATCATGAGAATACTCATAACCGGTGGTGCCGGTTTTATAGGAATGAATTTAAGTAGAAAATTAATCCAGTTAGGTTATGACGTCTATATAGTCGATTGTTTACATCCTTATTATTCTAACGAAAGAAAGAAAGTTCATTTACAACAAATCAGAAATTTCGGAAATGTCCATTTCTATCGTCATGATTTGCTAGATCCAGTGGGAACAAAGAAATTATTTCTCGATATTTCTCCACACGTTGTGATCCATCTTGCTGCCTTGCCAGGGGTAAGTTATTCATTAGAACAACCATTAGCCTATATTGATTACGATATTAAAGCAACGGTTAATGTACTGGAAGCTGCTGGAACATCAGAGGTAAAGAAAGTTATTTTTGCTTCCTCCTCTTCTGTGTATGGGGACCAACCCCAAATCCCATTAAAAGAGGAGATGGCAAATGGAAGATTGATCTCCCCATACGCTGCTGCTAAATGGAGTGCAGAGTCTTTTTGTCATGTATATGCATCATTTTATTCATTTCAGTTAACGATTCTACGTTTTTTTACTGTATATGGACCATGGGGAAGACCTGATATGGCGATCGCTAAGTTTATTAAACAAATAATGAAAGGGGAGCCTATTTCGGTTTATGGAAAGGGAAGCGCAAGGGATTACACATATGTAGATGACATCGTAGAAGGAATTATTTTGGCCATGAACCATTTTGCGTCGGAAACGAAAATATATAATATTGGTGCGGGTCATCCCATTTCGATGAATTCTTTACTAGATCATTTGACCGGACAATTCGGCCGTTTCCGTCTTGAAAATAAACCGACGAGAAAAGGGGATGTTCATTCTACATGGGCAGATATTTCAAAGGCGAAATCTGAGCTAGACTTTTCTCCTAAAGTTTCCTTTGAGGAGGGATTGAAGAGAACTATTTCCTGGGCTTATGAATATGAAAAATATTTATAGACAAGTGAAACGTTTGATTAGTTTCGCTATATTAATATTGTTTTTCTATCTCATTTCGACATTTTTCCAAACGGAAACTTTTTTAACTTCTTTAAAAAAAATAGGAGAGCATCCTTTATTTATTAGTCTAGGATTGATGTTCTATTTTATTTCTTTTCTATTGAAAGGAATTGCATGGAAATGGTATGTAGGAAAAGGTTTTTCGCTGTCCACTGCGATGATTGGTATTTGGTACAGTTTACTTGTCAACCATCTTTTACCGATTAAAGTGGGAGATCTTTTTCGGTCGTATGTTTTCTATAAGCGGGAGAAACACCTCGATTTCTCTTTATGTTTACAATCTGTCGTGATCATGCGACTATTCGATATCTTTTCTTTAATTATCATTGTTTCTTTAGGCCTTTTTTTGGTACCGCTGTACTTTCAATTTTCAATGTTACCTCTTGTCATGATGATTTCTGGTGGAATCGTGTTGGCTTTTATTATTATTACAAAGTTTCCAGATTTTTTTCATAAACAATATTCCTTTTTTCAACAGACTTTTTTTCAATGGAAGACAATTCCGGTTTTTTTCCTCATTTTTATTAGTTGGTTGATGGAAGCTGCCGTACTTATGACCGTTGTAAGTGCGTTAGGTTCTTCGATTCATGTTGTGACAGCTATTTGGGTAAACAGCATCACGATTATTGGCCAAACCTTTCAAATGACACCAGGAGGAATTGCCAATTACGAAACGATTATGAGTTTAGCGATGAAAACAGTGGATTTCCCAGTTGAATTTGGAATGATAACGGCTCTGATTAGTCATGGATTAAAATTTTTATTTTCTTTTTTTATCGGATTTATTGCCTGGATGATCTATCCCATCACATTTGGTGAGGTAGGAAAATGGCAAAAAGAAAGGAGGAATGAGGCATGAAAAGCGCTTCAAAATTTGAAAAAATTGCTGCAAGATGTTGGAATCTTTTAAATGAAGGGAAGCCGTTTACTCCCATTTTTGTTATAGGAACCATCTTCATTTTCCATTTTTCACAATTAACAGATGGTGAATTTCTTTTGAATCTTTTGATCAGTTTTGCGTGCGTGCTGCCGCTGTTCATTCTTTATTTTATATATGATTTTCCTTTGTTTTTAAGAAATTATTTATGGATTCCATTTATCGCTTATATTCTATTATTTGGACAAATCTATTATTCTCTTATGTTTTTGGCGATCGGGTTGTTTTTCTTCTTTACGGTGTTCTTTTGGGGGACTCTTTATTATCATCTTCGAATAGGCACCTCCTGGTTAAATTTTACTCGTTTTTGGAAATTAGTATTGAAAAATAGTGATTCAACGAGTGGGAATGCTCAAGAACAGCTTCCTAAATTTCTACTATTATTAATGATGTGGGAAATGTTCTTACAAAGTCAAATAAATGATAGTATAATCAATTGGATACATGTTTCTATATTTTATGTGGCAATCTTCCTCTTTACATGGATTTTACATCACTATTTATTCGATTGGAAACCAAAAATGTATCCATCATATGCCCATATGCCAAAGCCGGAAGAGGGGCATCAGGCAGATAAAGTGGTTGTGATTGTAGTAGATGGAATGAGAAAAGAACGTTTCTATGAAGCGGAAACTCCTTTTTTAGATGCCCTGAAAGAAGGCGGGGTTGAATATACGAATATGGAAACCGTTTATCCAGCGAGAACGGTCGTCTGTTTTTCCTCTATGTTTACAGGGACTTATCCAGCTGAACATGGAATAAAATCAAACATGGTTTGGAAGTTAGGCATTAAAGTGGAAAGTATTTTTGATTCTTTAAGAAAAATTGGTAAGAAAGGTCGCTTGCTAGGGATTGCTCACTTAGTGGATTCTATGGGAGACGACGTTGAAACGGTGACAGCTGTCATGAAAAATGATGTGGCAGATGTGAACATTATGAAACGTGCCAAAAAAATTATGAAAGAGCAAGACCCCGATCTTTTTATCGTGCAAATGATTGCGACGGACCAAACCGGTCATAGCCGGGGAGTTTTATATGATGAGTACTTGCAAAAAATCAAAGAAGCAGATGGACTGATTGAAGATTTTGTACATTGGTTAAAGGCTGAAGGAAAAATGGAGAATACGACCTTATTCATTTGTGCGGACCATGGGCAAGCAGATGGAATTGGTGGTCATGGGCATTTGGATGAAGGGGAAAGATTTGTTCCGTTCTTTATGAATGGTCCTAATATAAAAAAAGGTGTCAAGATACAAGAAAAACATAGTTTAGTATCTTTAGCTTCAACGATTGCGTATATATTAGGGGCTCCGCTACCTAGCCATGCCCGCGGACCAGTATTGCAGGAGGCTTTTATTGAAACGAAAGAGAAATAATATAACAGAGGAATGTTGGTTTGTTTTGAAAGGAAGGAACTTCGGTGTATAAACAGAAAGTAGTTGTTTTTTTGCCAGCTTATAATGAAGAGAAGTCGATCGCGGATGTGATTCAAGAGGTTCCCCGTTCGTTTCACCCTTTAGTCGAGGTGAAGGTGATTGTGATTAACGACGGTTCAACAGATAGAACCGTTGAGGTGGCAGAATTAGCGGGTGCGGATGAAGTTATTCATATGGAGAAGAACAGCGGACTTGGGGCCGCAGTTCGAAGAGGTTTGCAGGAATGTCTTCGTCTTGGGGCTGACATTGGTGTCATGATTGATGCGGATGCAGAATATCCGGCTCGCAGCATTCCGTCATTATTACAGCCTATTTTTGAGGGAGAAGCGGATTATACGATGGGTTCGCGATTTCTAGGGACCATCAAAGGGATGAGGTTACATCGACGGTTAGGAAACTATTGCTTTACTTTATTACAATCGATTTTACTGAGGAAATGGCTGCATGATGGTCAATCGGGGATGAGAGCTTTTTCGAAACAAGTAATGGAACATGCTGAAATTATTCATGATTATAACTATGCTCAAGTGATTACATTAAATATCGTTAGAAAAGGGTTCCGTGTGAAAGAAATCCCTATTCAATATCAAGTCCGAACAAAGGGACAATCATTTATTAAATTTAAAGCGTATATGACCAATGTAATACCGGCCATTTATAAGGAAATGAGAAGACCAGTTGACCGCATCCACATTCAAAAAGATCAGCATAAAATGGCAGAGTTCAAAGAGAACGAAATTTTAAAAAATAGCGATTGACATTATGATTGATAATCATTATCATTAAAATCATAGGAGGATGTATGAATGAAAAAGTTTTTACTTTTTTTTGGTCTGATAATGATAGTTACTTTCAATTACATATTATTTCCATCATCAGCTTTTGCTTATTCCTATGGGGATCCAGGAAAGGAAAAAATGGCAGAAGCCTATAAAGAACTTGATAAGCATTTGGAGAATGATGATTGGAATCGTGCCGAACAAGTTTATGAAACATATAAAAAGGAATTTGATCTTTATTTTAAAAAAACACAACCAGACATTTCAGAAGCCTTTAAAGACAAGGATAAAGAATTACTTCGGCGAAGCTGGCAAGCAGCAATGCGCCTAAATATTGAAAGACGCCTTCATTTTGCACAGGAACAATTTGAAGACTATGGTCAAGCTAAGCTCTTGCTCGCAAAAGCTCGAGGAACTTATTCTATATTAGAGCCTATTTACTCAAAAAATTCGGATCAATCATCAGCAGATCAAATCTACCAAGCGTTTGATGAGGCATTAAAAGCCCTAGGAAACCCTGGATTGTTCGGAATCGGAAATAAACAAAGTGATAGGGAAACATTTGACCAAAAGGTTCAGTTCATCATTGACAAGTTACAGCCACAATTTCCTATTGTGTCTGAAGTGGAAAAAGATAAAAGCCATTTAACAGAAGAAAATTTAGGCCTTTTTGACAAGATGGGCAATGAAGGTAGTTCAAGTTTTTGGTTATGGTTTTCTGTAGGGTTAATCGCCCTGCTTATTGTCTTAATTGTCAATAATAAAAGAAAGCAGAAGAAAAGGTAGTCTTTGTAAAAGGGGGACAACGGAATGGATTTTCAAGCATTTTTGATTACCCTTCGCGAAGCGTTAGAGGCGATCTTAATCGTTGGTTTAATACTGTCTTATCTAACCCGTTTAAACGCCGATCGTTACAAGAAATGGGTCTTTGTAGGTGTGTTTTTAGCACTTATTACAAGTTTTTTAGCTGCTTTATTATTCCAAGTCGTATTCACAGGGTTTGCTAGTTTCGGAAGTGAATTGTACTTAAAAGTTGGCATTATGTTTGCGTCTGTTTTTCTTTTATCCCATATGATTCTTTGGATGAAGAAAGAATCCAAAGGTAAAAACACGGAAATGCAGAAGAAACTCGATGCTGTCTTATCGACGGGTAGCATTTCAGCGATGATTATTCACTCCTACTTAATTGTCGTCCGAGAAGGGGTTGAAACCGTATTCTTCTTTGCGGCGATTAGCGGTGGAGATGTGACAAAGGTTTTCCAAAGCTACGGGGCTTTAGCGGGTTTATTGATGGCCCTAGTACTAGGTTATTTATTCTTCTCAGGAACGATGAGATTCTCATTGAAAACATTCTTTAATGTGACAGGAATTTTAATTATGTTTATTGCAGCAGGACTCCTTGTACAAGGAATCGGTGTAATGCAAGATATGGGGAAAATGGGTTCATTGTATACGAATGCGGAAGGAAAACCAGAACCTGTATATGATATCGTCGCTTTTATGCCAGAACATTACCAAGATGAACTTCACTTTGAACGTGATACAGGGAAGGAAACGATGATCAGCGGTCAGGTTGGCTTGTTTATGTCAGCTATGTTCGGTTATAGTCATGACCCTTCACTTGAACAAGTGTTAGCTTACTGGCTCTATTTTATATTAGTTGGAATTTGGATGAAATTAATCAATTCGGGAAAAATTCGCCCTTCTAAAAAGAAAAAAGAAACAGCTTCTTCTTCTGATCCAATAGCAGAGCAGAAGTTATAAGATTCATATTTTGGCAGCCTTGCCGTTCTGAAAGAGTACGATTTCTCCTATAAGAACGGCTTGGCTTTTCTCCTTAAAGACAAAATGTTATAAGTTAGCTCCATATTTGAATAAGTCCCCTTTTTTACACCTGCTTTCATGCGGGGCTTTTTTTATTTTTTACATAAAAAATCCTGTTCAACTTAGATAGGGAAAATGAGAATCGTTCAACATCCAACTGGAGGACTAGAACCCTCTAATGAGGAATGTCTCACTCCATGATATAATAAAATAACTAAAGATTTTGAGGGAATATATGAAAGTAAAAAATATAAAATGGATCGTCATATCGGTATTTCTTTTGATTTATTGGACTTGTGCTTTTTATTTAGGTTCTGCTACCGTTTCAACATGGGATCAGGTCGATTTTGTTTTAGGAGTAGAGCAATTTGATTTGTTAAATATGCAACCCCATTTTCCAGGCTATCCTTTATTTATTTTAGGGGGGATGTTTCTTCATAATTGGATAGGGGATGCTAGTCATGCCTTAACTATTTTTAATAAGTTATTATTTATGAGTACGATCGTTCCGGTTTATCTCCTTTCTAGAAGATATGTTTCCGCTATTCCTTCGGCAATGATCGTGTTATTCACTCAGACGCAACCCTATTTTTCCACTTTATTGCAACAACCCATATCAGAAGGGGCTGCCATTAGTATATTATGGTGGTTTATTTGGTCTTTACATCGTGCATTTCAAAAGAAAACGATGGATTCTGGAATCTTTCCAATGATCCTCTTTTCGATTTTAATGGGAATCCGCCTATCTTATGCTCCTGTTTTTTGTGGGATTGTATTTTATTGGGGTTGGTATTGGGTTCGAACGAAAGATTGGAAGGGAATTGTATTCCAATTGATGATTCTTGCAGTGAGTAATTTCATTTGGATTAGTGCGTTAATTGCAAATGTAGGTGGTTTACAAACATTTATCCGTATCGCTTTCGGCTTTACTGAAGGACATTTTACTGAATGGGGAGGAACTGTCGCCGAGAATGACCTTTCGTTCTTGTCGCGCTTGTGGAAACTGCTTCTTGATAATTTCCTTTGGGTAGGAGTATTCGCGGAATCAAAGGTCTTATTGGGAATAGGTTCTATTCTTTTTATCATAGCATGTCATTCATTTTGGAAAAAAAGCGGGCAGATGGATGTGACACTTTCTTCTCTTGTCGTGATCCTCGTTTTTTATTTCATATGGGCATTATTTGCACAAAATATTGATAAACCTAGACATATATTGCCCTTAATCTTTTTGGCACCAGCCATTCTCTTTTTTTACACAAATTGGACTAGTAAAATGATGTTGACTCTCATGGCTCTTTATATTCTATTACAGGGGATCTTGTCCATAAATTTGATGGAGCAACAAGTGAGGGAAGTACCTGCAGTTGTTCAGGCTGAACAGTATCTTTCAAAGGAAAAGGGCCCATTGGTCGTCTATACTTGGGAAGAAACAAGGGTTTTTGAATTTGACCAAGCTCCTTTTGAACATAAGCGTATTTATACGTTGGATCTTTTTTTAAACGAGGTAAAACAACAACCCAATAGGAAAATTTATATAACAGATCATGTATTGACAGGTTTTCAACTTCAGACTGATATATCGATAAAGAAATATGTCAAAAAGGTGAAGAAATTTCATTCATCATCAATGTTCGATCCTGTTTATAATGACATTATTTTATATGAATGGGTTCATGATGGAGGTGGGAATGGATGAACGAAATGATAAAAAATAAACTAGCGATTCTTCCAGATCAACCTGGTTGCTATTTAATGAAAGATAGACAAGGAACGATCATTTATGTCGGGAAAGCAAAAATATTAAAAAACCGTGTGCGTTCTTATTTCACAGGAACACATGACGGTAAAACACAGCGCTTAGTGAGTGAAATTGAGGATTTCGAATATATTATCACATCTTCAAATATTGAAGCGTTAATTTTGGAAATGAATTTAATTAAAAAACATGACCCTAAATATAATGTCATGTTAAAGGATGATAAAAGCTATCCGTTTATTAAATTAACGCATGAACGGCATCCACGATTAATTACGACAAGGAAGGTAAAAAGGGATAAAGGAAAATACTTTGGCCCATATCCTAATGTCCAGGCTGCAAATGAAACGAAAAAATTATTAGATCGTCTGTATCCATTAAGAAAATGCCATACATTACCTGATCGGGTTTGTTTATATTATCATTTAGGACAATGTTTAGCTCCATGTGTGAAGGAAGTTAGTGAATCTACTTATAAAGAGATGACAGATGAAATCACGAAATTTTTAAACGGTGGATACCAGGAGATTAAGAAAGTATTAACGGAGAAAATGCATCAGGCTTCAGAAGAGCTTCAGTTTGAGCGTGCAATGGAATATCGTGATCAAATCGCTCATATTGAAGCCACGATGGAAAAGCAAAAAATGACGATGAATGATTTTACAGACCGGGATATTTTCGGTTTTGCAGTCGATAAGGGATGGATGTGTGTTCAAGTATTTTTTGTGCGACAAGGAAAATTGATTGAGCGTGATGTGTCTTTATTCCCATTTTATGATGAGCCAGAAGAAGAATTTTTGACTTATCTTGGTCAATTTTATTCAAAAGCAAACCATTTTAAGCCAAAGGAAATATTCCTACCAGAAAGTGTAGATGAAGATTTAGCGGAAAAACTTATTCATGTAAAGATGTTTAAACCGAAAATTGGGAAGAAAAAAGATCTTGTATTATTAGCAGAAAAAAATGCAAGGATGGCATTAAAAGAGAAATTTGCTCTCATTGAACGGGATGAAGAAAGAACAATTAAAGCGGTGGAAAAATTAGGAGTAGCGATGGGGATTTCTACCCCGTTGCGAATCGAAGCTTTCGATAATTCAAATATTCAAGGAACAGATCCTGTTTCAGCGATGGTCGTATTTATCGATGGAAAATCTGAGAAAAAAGAATATCGAAAATACAAAATCAAGACAGTCGAAGGACCGGACGATTATAATTCAATGCGAGAAGTGATCCGAAGAAGATATACGAGGGCGTTACAAGACCATTTACCTTTACCTGATTTAATTCTAATCGATGGGGGAAAAGGGCAGGTGGAAGCTGCGAAGGAAATATTGGAGGATGAATTAGGTTTATCGATTCCAGTAGCGGGCCTGGCAAAAGATGAAAAACATCGTACATCACAACTTTTATATGGTGAGCCCCTACAAACCGTATCACTAAAGCATAATAGTCAAGAATTTTATTTATTACAACGAATTCAAGATGAAGTTCATCGATTCGCGATTACATTTCATCGACAATTGCGAGGGAAATCTGCTTTTCAATCCGCTCTTGATGATATTGAAGGAATAGGTCCAAAGAGAAAGAAACTTTTGTTAAAACACTTCGGATCGATTAAACGGATGAAAGAAGCTTCCATCGATGAATTACTTGAAATTGGAATCCCGAAAAAAGTGGCTGCGACTATAATCGAAAAATTACAATAATAATGTGATAGTTTGTGAAGTAACTACAGATGTGGGATATACTTACTAATAAGTGAATTTCAGGCATAATACAACAAAAATCAAAACTTTGCTAGGACAGAGATCATCTCCGTTTTTCACCAAATAGTAGTGGAATTAATGAACTTACTAGCAATAAAAAATGTAAAGAATTAGGAGAAAGTGAAGCCGTTTCCAGCCTTCACTTTCTCCATCATATTAATCTTTTTCATTCCATTGGATGATAATTTTAACGGATGAAGACCGTTTTTGGACTTCATGAATGGCCTCTGCTGTCACATTTTTTTGAATACTTATTTGTTCAGCGATAAATCCGGCTTCAAGAGAAAAGGATGTAGTTGTAGGCAATTTTATTTTTCTTTCGATGAAAGGGCCGGACAAATCGAAAGAAGTTTCTCGTTTTTGTTGTTTACTTATTTGTAAATTCCCCCAACCTGCTTCATTAAAAAAGGTGGAAATTTCATCTTCTGACATGAGGGGGAACTTTCTTGCTAAAGCTTTCCCAGCCCAATATAAAACTTCAGGAGTGTCCTGACCTAAAATCTCAGGTAGTAAAATCTCCCGGATTAACTCATACCCAAACATTGACACAACGAGTGTACTTGATTGATCTGTCTCTTCCATTTTAAATATCCCCACTTTCTGCATCTTTATTATATAAAGAAAATCAAAGAATTAAAAATAAAAAATAATAGGTATAATAGAAATAATATTATTTTAAAATAGCAACTAGAATAGAAAAAACTTAGAAGTTGAATCAACATTCATTGCGGGTATTTTTTTAATATAAAAAAATCTGTATACGTTTTCTTGACGCTCCCATCAGTTGGGAGTAAAATAAACTTGTCACATAATTGTTATAATATGAATGCTGTTAGGAGCAGTGTGCGAAATTTGTCAAAAAGGGTCTCAAACAGCTTCATTGATTAAGGGGGGTAAATCATGGCTGGAAATCGTGAATTTTTTAACCGTAGGCTTCATTCTTTACTTGGTGTCATTCCTGTAGGACTATTCTTAACTCAGCATCTAGTTGTGAACCACTTTGCTACGAAAGGGGAAGAAGCATTTAACAATGCAGCTCATTTCATGGAAATGCTACCATTCCGTTATGTGTTGGAGATCGTTGTCATCTTCTTACCTTTGCTTTTCCACGCAATTTACGGATTGTATATTGCATTCACAGCAAAGAACAACGTAAATCGTCTTGGGTTCTTCCGTAACTGGATGTTTGTTCTACAACGTGTATCGGGGGTTCTTACTTTAATCTTCCTAGCATGGCACGTATGGCAAACACGAGTACAAGCAGCTTTTGGGGCGGATGTCAACTTCCAAATGATGGCAGATATTCTGTCAAATCCGTTTATGTTAGCTTTCTACATAGTTGGTGTTATTTCAGCAATTTTCCACTTTGCAAATGGTCTATGGTCATTCTGCGTTAGCTGGGGAATTATCATTTCACCGCGTTCACAAGTAATTTTCTCTTATGTGTCCGTAGTGGTATTTATAGCACTTTCAGTTGTAGGTGTTAGAGCCATTTTAGCATTTGTATAATTTTAATTTATCAAACTAATTTTTTTGAATAATGTAACGAACCATATGAACTTACTAATTAGTACGGATTTTGGGAGAAAAGGAGTGAGTCTCAATGAGTAAAGGAAAGATCGCCGTTGTGGGCGGTGGTTTAGCCGGATTAATGGCGACAATTAAAGCAGCAGAGGAAGGGACGCAAGTAGATCTATTTTCTTTAGTTCCAGTAAAACGTTCCCACTCTGTATGTGCTCAAGGTGGTATTAACGGTGCTGTTAATACTAAAGGAGAAGGGGATTCGCCATGGATTCATTTCGATGATACGATTTATGGTGGCGACTTTTTAGCAAACCAACCTCCAGTAAAAGCTATGTGTGAGGCTGCACCTGGAATTATTCATTTATTAGACCGTATGGGAGTAATGTTTAACCGTACTCCAGAAGGATTACTTGACTTCCGTCGCTTTGGTGGAACACAGCATCACCGTACTGCATATGCTGGTGCAACAACTGGTCAACAATTACTTTATGCACTTGATGAACAAGTACGTCGCCATGAAGTTGCAGGGCTCGTTAATAAATACGAAGGCTGGGAATTCCTTGGAGTTGTCCTAGACGATGAAGGAATTTGTCGTGGAATTGTTGCTCAAAACTTGACAAATATGGAAATCCAAACATTCCCTGCTGATGCAGTTATTATGGCATCTGGTGGCCCTGGTATTATTTTTGGTAAATCGACTAACTCAGTTATTAATACAGGTTCTGCTGCTTCAATCGTTTACCAACAAGGGGTTAATTATGCAAATGGTGAGTTCATTCAAATTCACCCAACAGCGATCCCAGGGGACGACAAGCTTCGCCTTATGAGTGAATCCGCTCGTGGTGAAGGTGGACGTGTATGGACATATAAAGATGGTAAACCTTGGTACTTCTTAGAAGAAAGATATCCTGCATATGGAAACTTAGTACCACGTGATATTGCTACTCGTGAAATTTTTAATGTATGTGTGGATATGAAGCTCGGTATTAACGGCGAGAATATGGTGTACTTAGATTTATCTCATAAAGATCCACATGAATTAGATATTAAATTAGGTGGAATTATCGAGATTTATGAGAAATTCACTGGAGAAGATCCTCATAAAGTTCCAATGAAAATCTTCCCTGCCGTACACTATTCAATGGGTGGACTTTGGGTTGATTATGAACAACAAACAAACATTCCTGGGTTATTTGCTGCTGGTGAATGTGATTATTCTCAACATGGAGGAAACCGTTTAGGTGCTAACTCCTTATTATCGGCGATCTATGGTGGAATGGTTGCGGGACCTAACGCAGTAAAATATATTGAGGGGTTAGAAAAAGGATCAGATGCAATTGCTTCTTCCGTATTCGACCGCTACAAAAAACAAGAAGAGGCTAAATGGAATGAAGTTATGTCTCTTGACGGAAAAGAAAATGCATATATGCTCCATAAAGAATTAGGGGAATGGATGACTAAGAACGTAACAGTTGTTCGTGAAAACAAAAAACTATTACAAACAGATGAAAAAATAGTTGAATTAATGGAACGCTGGAAAAACATCAACATCAATGATACATCCAAATGGAGTAACCAAGGTGCTACATTCACTCGTCAGTTAAAAAATATGTTACAACTTGCTCGTGTAATTACGATTGGTGCTTATAACCGTAATGAAAGCCGTGGAGCTCACTATAAACCAGAATTTCCTAAACGTAATGATGAGGAATGGTTGAAAACAACAATGGCGACATTTGCTGGAGAAGGAAATGCTCCTAAATTCCATTATGAAGATGTCGATATTTCATTAATTAAGCCGCGTGAACGTGACTACACAAAAAAACACTAAAAAGAAAGAGGAGACTAGATGATGAGTGAAAATAAAACAGTACGCTTCATTATTACTCGTCAAGACAATCCAGATTCTGCTCCGTATAAAGAAGAGTTCGAGATACCATATCGCCCTAACTTGAACGTTATTTCGGCGCTAATGGAAATTCGTCGTAATCCTGTCAATGCAAAAGGGGAAAAGACAACACCAATTGCATGGGATATGAACTGTTTGGAAGAAGTATGTGGAGCATGTTCAATGGTGATTAACGGTAAACCACGTCAGTCCTGTACAGCGTTAATCGATCATTTAGAACAACCGGTTCGTCTTGAGCCAATGAGCACATTCCCTGTTGTTCGTGACTTACAAGTTGACCGTAGCAGAATGTTTGACTCATTGAAAAAGGTAAAAGCATGGATTCCGATCGATGGTACCTATGATCTTGGAGAAGGACCTCGTATGCCTGAAAGAAAACGTCAATGGGCATATGAACTTTCTAAATGTATGACTTGCGGTGTTTGCTTAGAAGCATGTCCAAATGTGAATAGTAAATCTAACTTTATGGGACCTGCTATCTTTAACCAAGTGCGTTTATTCAATGCACATCCAACAGGTGCAATGAATAAAGACGAACGTCTAAATGCATTTATGCAAGATGGTGGAATGCAGAATTGTGGTAACTCTCAAAACTGTGTTCAAGCTTGTCCGAAAGGGATTCCAATTACAACATCTATCGCAGCGGTTAACCGTGATGCAACTGTACAAGCATTCCGTAACTTCTTTGGTAGTGACCGTTCCGTATAATACTATTAGAAAAGACCTTCAACTTTTGGTTGAAGGTCTTTTAATATTGTTTTTTTTAATATGGTGTGTCCCATGGTCAGTCAACATCAGCACGTAAAGGGCCTCGTCTCTAGTTTTCTTTATCTCAGTCAAAACTTGCGAAATCCGTATGCTAGAGATGCGACGCTTGCGCATTTGTTAAAAAAGAATATAATAGTAGGAAAATGAATATTGGTTCATATTATTAATGGAGGGATTGGATGAAAAAGATCGCTTATATCGAGGATTGGAATGCTTGGAATGAGAATTTTCACTTTTTTCAGAAGATTAAAGTAAGATTTTCTGAAACAGATATGTTTGGACACTTAAATAATACGGTACCATTCGCTTATTTCGAAGAAGCACGGATAGAATTCTTTGATCATGTTGGATTAATGCAAGAATGGTCTAAAGAGGAAAGTGAAGAGATTATTGTTGTAGCAGATCTTCAATGTGATTTTCTTCAGCAAGTATATTTTGGGGAAACATTAAAAGTATATGTTAAACCACATCAAGTGGGGAATTCATCTGTGGATCTCCATTATAAAGTATTGAATGAAAAAGAAGAGATATGTTTAACTGGTCGGGGAACGATTGTCCAAATTTCCAAGAAAACAGGTCGCTCAATGCCATTATCTAATGAATGGAAAAAGAAGCTCCAAAATCTAACTGAATTCTCCCCGTCTTGTTAAAAGCCTATTTACTAAACCTTGCCTTCGTGATGTCACTGAAGAGCCGCTGTATTCATATAATATGTTGACGACCGCAGTACCCATTCCTAAATTGTTTAGAGCTGGCGAAGGCAAGGAGGGTTACAATAGTTGAAGGATCATGATTTTGCACATAAACCATTATTAACTAAGAGAGAGAAAGAAGTTTTTGAGCTGTTAGTCCAAGACAAGACAACTAGAGAAATTGCGAAGGAGCTTTTTATCAGCGAGAAAACGGTTAGAAATCATATTTCAAATGCCATGCAAAAACTAGGAGTAAAAGGGCGTTCTCAAGCTGTAGTTGAACTCCTTCGAATGGGGGAGCTCAAGTTATAAAGTAAAACTTCATTCAGTAGGGGCTTAATCCCCCATTGAATGTGAGTCGAACGAACTACGCTCAAAATTTACATGTCTTGGCTTTCGCCTAAAATGACATATGATCTGTCCCTTTAAACCTTTACGGGCAATGACCTAACCATTCTTCTATAATTCCTCATCATTTCCTGAGTATGATTGATTGCTCGTCAAAAGTGGGATAAAAGATGCCCGGCCACTTTTTTAGCAGCTGGTTATCGAATTGATGCTTCTTACTTTTTTAGGTCATAATTCACCCCAACTAAAAACCTAAAACCTTTTAGCTTGGGGTGAAATGCCCTGAAATAGCCTCCCTCAATGTAAGAATGTTTGCATAATGTTTCAAACTATCAACCTTGCTTTTTTATGAAAAAAAAGAGAAAATATGATTAGCTATAAATGCAAAAGTGTTTTAGGGAGTGTCATTATGAAGTCTAAGGAAAGCATTGAATCTTTTACGTTAAATTGTGTGGCTGATATTGAAAAAGATTTAAGATACATAGCATGTATTATTAAGCAAAAAGGACGGGAGATATTAAATCAGTATAAAATCACCCCTCCACAATTTATTGCTTTGCAATGGCTTTTTGAAGATGGTGATATGACGATTGGGGAATTATCGTCGAAAATGTATTTAGCCTGTAGCACAATGACAGATCTTATTGATCGTATGGAAAAAAATCAATTAGTCGCACGGATGAAAGATTCTCAAGATCGAAGAGTAGTACGAATTCAATTGTTGGAAGAAGGAGAACGGATTATTGATGAAGTGATACAAAAACGTCAATTATTCGTTCAACAAACTTTGTCCGATTTCAATGATACAGAAATAATGTCCCTCAAAAACAACTTAATGAAAATGCATCAAGAAATGAAGAAAGATAGAGGCGAGATTTTTGAATAAACCAATTGGTGTAATTGATTCTGGGGTTGGGGGGTTAACAGTTGCAAAGGAATTAATGAGGCAACTTCCAAACGAGACGATTTATTATGTTGGAGATACTGCACGTTGTCCATATGGCCCTAGACCTGTTGAAGAAGTAAAAACATTCACATGGGAAATGACCCGTTATTTATTATTATATGATATAAAAATGCTTGTGATTGCCTGCAATACAGCAACAGCTGTTGTACTTGATGAGATTCGGTCAGAATTAAGTATTCCTGTCATTGGAGTTATATACCCAGGGGCAAGAGCAGCTATAAAAATGACAAGTAATGATCGCATTGGTGTAATTGGAACAATTGGTACGATTAATAGCAAGGCATATGAAAAAGCATTAAAATCCATTAATGAAAAATCAATTGTGTATTCACTTGCTTGTCCGAAATTTGTCCCCCTCGTAGAAAGTGGAGAATATAGGGGGGCTATGGCGAAAAAAATCGTAGCTGAAACTTTGTTGCCATTAAAATCCAAAAAACTAGATACATTGATTTTAGGATGTACACATTATCCTCTTCTAGAAACGATTATTGCAAATTTTATGGGCAAATCTGTTTCTGTCATCAGTTCTGGTGAAGAAACAGCAAGGGAAGTAAGTGCTATCCTTCATTATAAAGATTTATTAAATATGGAGAAAACCCGTTGTTCACATAAGTTTTTTACAACAGGTTCTGAGAAAATATTCTTCTCTATTGCCTCTGATTGGCTTCAAGATCGAACCATTGATGTACAAACGATTCGCTTAGCTTTTTAGCTAAGCGATTTTTTTAATTGAACAAAATACCTCTCCAACGGTCTAAATTAAAAGAATGGCTCGTATATATAGTACAAACTATCTTAGGAGGGGTATAGAATGTCTAAGAAGAAGATATGGGTGGCTGCAACCGTCGTGGTATCGTCGGTTTATCTTGCTGGTTGCGGCTTATTTGGGAATGAAGATAAAAAAGAAAAGATTGATCCGCCGCAAACCGTTTCCTATTTAAAAGAAGGTGAAGCATTACAAGAGCTAGAAAATAAAAACGAAACGAAAATGATAGAAAAAGATGAAAATATCGCAATGACTGAATTATATTTAATAGATAAAAATGGCTATGTCGTTTCGCAAACATTCCCACTCCCAAATACAAAAAGTCTTGCAAAGCAGGCATTGGAATATTTAGTTGCAGATGGACCGATTTCCAATATGCTACCAAATGGTTTTCGTGCAGTACTACCAGCAGGTACCCAAGTTTTAAGTGTAGATATTAAAGAAGGCAAAGCGGTCGTTGACTTTTCACCAGAGTTTAAGGAATACCAAGCAGACGATGAGGAACGCATTATTCAATCTGTCACATGGACACTTACTCAATTTGACTCCGTAGATGAAGTCGAATTACGAGTGAATGGTGAACGATTAAAAGAAATGCCTGTCAATGGGACAACGCTCGATCCAAAAGGGTTAAGTAGAGCAGTGGGAATCAATCATAATATTCAAGATGTCGTGGATATGTCCAATACTCGTGCAATTACCGTGTATTATATGGCTCAAAAGGATGATGGGTATTATTATGTACCTGTAACGAAGCGTGTGAGCAATCTTGAGAAGGATAATGTAACGGCGATTGTCAATGAGTTAGCAGAGGGTCCTGGTTTAAAATCTAACTTAGTGAGTGAATTTTTACCAGATGTCCAATTAATTGATAAGCCTGTAATAGATGATGGAAAAGTAACATTAAATTTTAATGAATCAATTTTAGGAAGCTTTGAAGAAAGAGTCCTCTCACAAAATTTATTAAATACCCTAGTCCTTTCATTAACAGAGCAAGAGAATATTAAAAGTGTAGCCATTCAAGTCAACGGAAAAACAAATTTTGTTAATGAAAAAGGGGAAAAAGTATCGGAATCTGTGACAAGACCAGAAAGTGTGAATACAGGTAGTTTTTAAAAAAAAATATTTGATATACTATATAGTAAAGAGTGGGGTCGGCACATTGCCACCTCCTTTTTACTGTTACAAGGAAAGAATTATAGCCTTTAAGGAGGAAGAAAATGCGTACTGATGGAAGAAAATTTGATGAACTTAGACCTATACATATTGAAAAGGATTATGTAAAACATCCTGAAGGCTCTGTTTTCATTACGGTGGGAGATACGAAAGTCATTTGTAACGCAAGTATAGAGGAAAGAGTCCCTCCGTTTATGCGTGGGGGTGGAAAAGGGTGGATTACGGCAGAATATTCTATGTTACCTCGTGCAACAGCAACACGTAATATTCGTGAATCCTCTAAAGGAAAAGTATCAGGAAGAACGATGGAAATCCAAAGATTGATTGGCAGAGCCCTTAGAGCCGTTGTTGATTTAGAATCAATGGGTGAAAGAACGATCTGGATTGACTGTGATGTCATCCAAGCAGATGGCGGAACAAGAACAGCTTCCATCACAGGTGCATTTGTTGCAATGGCGATTGCGATGGCAAAATTGTATACTGAAAAGGAATTAAAGAAATTTCCGATTACGGATTATTTAGCTGCAACAAGTGTCGGAGTGCTGGAAAACCACGGGGCTATTCTGGATTTGAATTATATTGAGGATAGCCAGGCAGAAGTAGATATGAATGTTGTGATGACTGGCTCGAATGAATTTGTCGAGCTTCAAGGTACAGGTGAAGAAGCCACTTTTTCTAATAAACAATTACAAGAGTTATTAATGTTAGCGGAAAAGGGAATTTCTCAATTAATCCAAATTCAGAAAGAAGTATTAGGGGAAATTGCCAATCAAATAACAGCAAAGTCGTGATGAATGGAGAAATAAAATGGATCAAGTCATAATTGCAACAAAAAATCAAGGAAAAGCAAAAGAATTCATTCAAATGTTCGAACCCTTTAGTGTGCAAGTAAAAACCTTATTAGATTTCCCAGAGTTTCCCGATATCGCGGAAACCGGGGAAACATTTGAGGAAAATGCTCAATTAAAAGCAAAAGCTGTTGCCGAAAGTATGCAGTCGGTTGCGATAGCGGATGATTCGGGATTAATCGTTGATGCTTTAGATGGCCGACCAGGGGTATATTCTGCAAGATATGCAGGACTCGATAAAAATGATGAAGCAAATATAGACAAAGTATTAAAGGAATTACAAGGAATCCCTTTTGAAAACAGGACAGCTCGTTTTTATTGTGCACTTGCCATTGCAATGCCAAACGGGAAAGTAAATACAGTTTCCGGTGCATGTGAAGGATATATTTTATCAGAGCGACGAGGAGAAAGTGGCTTTGGATATGATCCAATCTTTTACGTGAGACACTTCGGTAAAACATTCGCCGAATTATCTCCAAGTGAAAAAAACTCTATTAGTCACCGCGGACAAGCTTTAAAAGAGCTCGAGAAAAAAATAACGACATTTTTCGAAGGATGAATGAGGATGAAATTATTAGTCGTAAGTGATAACCACGGTTGGGGAGAAATATTGTCAGAAATAATGGCACGTTATAAAGGAAAAGTGGATGGGTTTTATCATTGTGGTGATTCTGAATTATATGATCATGATCCAGAAATGGCAGGATATACAACTGTTCGAGGGAATTGTGACACTGAGAACCGATTTCCGTATGAGCTTGTGGAAGTAATGGAAGGAAAACGTATATTTCTAACTCATGGTCATCGTTATCAAGTGAAAACAACGATGATGAATTTGCATTATAAGGCAAAAGAATATCGGGCAGATTTTGTGTTTTTTGGTCACACTCATATGTTAGGGGTCGAAAAGGTAGATGAAACCATATATTTGAACCCGGGAAGCATCTCCATGCCGAAAGGGAGAATGGAGAAAACCTATGCGATTGTTGAAGTAGGTCGAAAAGAAGTAATCATTCGGTTTTTTAATGACCTTCATGAGGAACTTCTTGATTTACAACAAATTTTCTCATTATAATAAATAGGGCAAGGAAATATTTGTTCCTTGCCCATTCATTATCCATCAGTTATTCTAAAATAATTTCCAAATAAATATTGACTTTCCGAATGTCAAAATATATAATAAAAAATGTCCTACTTAACAAGGTATGTCCCAGTAGCTCAGCTGGATAGAGCAACGGCCTTCTAAGCCGTCGGTCGGGAGTTCGAATCTCTCCTGGGACGCTTATAAATATGCAGAAAATCCTTTATATCGTACTGATATAAGGGTTTTTTGTATATTCAAAAGGATTCGAATCTAGAAAGTTCAAAATTTAATGAAATGATTATTCACAAGAAAGAGACGTCACAAACGTTGCGGATCTTTCTTGTTTTTATTTAAGTTGTATCCTTTCACTATTTTGTTTTTTGTTTTAAACGTGCTAAACTAATGGAAACTCAATCTTTAAAGGCGGTACACGCAAGAATGAGAAAAAGAAAAAGACATTTAATAAAGCAAGGGAATGTAATTGTATTTCCGGGTACAAATGAGAAGTTAATTGATAAAGGAATTGACGCACTTCAGAAGAAACAATATCGAGAAGCAGCAAATTTTCTAACAGAGGCACTTCAGCTTTCGAAGGATTCCGAAAATGGAGAAATTCAAATGGCTCTTTCGCTCGCTCTTTACGAAAGTTCCCAATTTGAGCAAGCGAAAAAAAATTGCAAAAACATGCTTCATGCAGGAATTGGCGACTATTATGACGTATTAGATTTATACATGCTTATTCTTATTCAATTAAAAGAATATGATGAAGTAGTAGCGACATTATCACCTATTATAGAAGAAGAGCAAATACCAGCCGAAAAACGTGATCATTTCATGAAGCTTTATCAATTGGGAGAGAAAATGGTCGATTATGAGGACGGGTCATACTCCTTGCCTTATAAAGGAAAGCTTTTTGATGAACAAGAAGATTTACATCAGCAAACAATGAAAATTGCTGAATTGCTTCATAGTAATATTATTCCTTATATAGAGGAACTATGTTCAATCTTACAAGATGAAAAGGCCCATCCTTTTTTGCAAAGTTTAATTTTGAACGTGCTAAAGGAGCATCGATACGATCAAAAAGTTTGTGTACGTAAATTTACCTTTTCTGATGAATTTATACCTAAACAATTACAAGATCCTTTTGAGACCCCATATTATCAAGAGGTTATACATAAATTAGAAGAGAAAATTGCTCATGATAATCCCATTTTCTTTCGTCAAATAAAGGAAATCGTTGATCGGCATTTCTTTCAATTATATCCGTTTTCCCCGCCCTTTTTTCCAGAGACTTGGATGAATGTGACTATTTTTTTAGCTAATCAATATTATGGTGAAGATCGAGATGACGGTCAATTGGAGGAGTTTGATGATCCAGAATGGGGATCATGTCTTGAACTTATGAAGAAATTAGATGAAATTTCTACCCCCATTCATTAGTTCTTTCTTGAAAGAGCATAATCGTGTGTTATAATGTAATGGTTGTAATATATCCTTTTCCTGTATATGTTCGGTTTGTTCATAATTACAAGGAATGATTAGAAAATGAATCATTTTCTACTTATAATTTATAGATTGTTGGAGGGAACTGTATGTCTGCTAAATGGGAAAAACTAGAAGGGAACCAAGGGGTTCTGACTGTTGAAGTAGATGCGGAAACGGTTAACGAAGGTTTAAACACTGCATTTAAAAAGGTTGTCAAACAAATAAATATTCCAGGATTCCGTAAAGGAAAAGTGCCTCGTGCAATGTTTGAGAAGCGTTTTGGAGTAGAGTCTCTTTACCAAGATGCATTAGATGTCATTCTTCCAGAAGCGTATTCAAGTGCTGTTGAAGAAACAGGAATCGAGCCAGTCGATCGCCCTGAAATTGACATTGAGCAAATAGAAAAAGGAAAAGAGCTTATTTTTAAAGCAACTGTTACAGTGAAACCAGAGGTAAAACTTGGAGAGTATAAAGGGTTAGAAGTTGAAAAAATGTCTACTGAAGTAACAGAAGAAGACGTAGAAAACGAATTGAAAACTTTACAAGAACGTCAAGCTGAGCTTGTTGTGAAAGAAGAAGGAAAAGCGGAGAATGGCGACACAGCTGTGATCGACTTTGAAGGCTTTGTGGATGGAGAGGCTTTTGAAGGTGGACAAGCTGAAAACTATTCACTTGAGCTTGGTTCAGGTTCTTTTATCCCAGGTTTTGAAGAACAATTAGTTGGCGTTGCTACTGGGGAAGAGAAGGATGTTGAAGTTACTTTCCCTGAAGAATACCATGCTGCTGATTTAGCTGGAAAACCTGCTACATTTAAAGTAAAAGTTCATGAAATTAAAGCGAAAGAACTTCCTGAGCTTGATGATGAATTTGCAAAAGATGTAGATGATGAAGTGGAATCATTAGCAGAGCTTAAAGAAAAAATCCAAAAACGTCTTGAAGAACAAAAGAAAAACGAAGCAGAGCAAAAATTGCAAGACGAACTAGTACAAAAAGCTACAGCGAATGCAGAAATTGATCTTCCTGAAGTGATGATTGAAAACGAAATTGATCGTATGTTACAAGAATTTTCACAAAATCTTTCAATGCAAGGAATGACACTTGATCTTTACTATCAATTCTCAGGTCAAAGTGAAGCAGACCTTCGCAACCAAATGAAAGAAAATGCTGAAACTCGTGTGCGTACAAGTCTCACTTTAGAAGCCATTTCTGTTGCAGAAAGCTTAGAGGCTTCTGACGAAGAAGTAGAAAAAGAATTAAATAAAATGGCTGAACAATACAATATGGCTGTAGAAGATATCAAAAAAGCACTAGGAAATGCTGAAGGATTAAAAGGTGACTTGAAAATCCGTAAAGCAGTGGATTTCTTAGTTGAAAACAGCAAAACAGTTGCATAATTTGAGCAACTAATTCATGATAGAAAGTAAACCTAACACATCAACGAAACAATGAACATAAGTACATTTAACATAATAAAAACAAGGCGCGATTACCGTGCCTTGTTTTTACAACCTATACATAATAATTGCCTATTTTTTTCAAAATGTTAATTCCTAATAGTTGGTTATAGTCAGGCCTGTAACACATACTATAGAAGAAAGCCTTTCATTTCTTCAAAATAGGAAAATATGTTACAATGCAATACATAACATTTAAGGGTATAATCGTCTTTTTTTTTATATCGAAATAAGGGGTGACAATGAATGTTCAAGTTTAACGATGAAAAGGGTCAATTGAAATGTTCCTTTTGTGGCAAAACGCAAGATCAAGTCCGTAAATTAGTTGCTGGACCTGGTGTATATATTTGTGATGAATGTATTGAACTGTGCACGGAAATTGTTGAAGAGGAACTAGGTACTGAAGAGGAAGTTGAATTTAAAGATGTACCTAAACCTAGGGAAATTCGTGAAATTTTGGATGAGTATGTAATTGGCCAAGATCAAGCGAAGAAATCATTATCTGTTGCTGTATACAACCATTACAAAAGAATTAACTCGAACAATAAGGTAGATGGAGTAGAGTTATCTAAAAGTAATATTTGTTTAATTGGACCTACAGGTAGTGGGAAAACATTGCTTGCACAAACATTAGCGAGAATCTTAAATGTCCCTTTTGCCATTGCTGATGCTACATCTTTAACTGAAGCTGGCTATGTAGGAGAGGATGTAGAAAATATTCTTCTCAAGTTAATTCAAGCTGCAGATTATGATGTCGAAAAGGCTGAAAAAGGGATTATCTATATTGATGAAATTGATAAAGTGGCTAGAAAATCTGAGAATCCTTCTATCACAAGAGATGTATCGGGTGAAGGGGTTCAGCAAGCTTTGTTGAAAATTTTAGAAGGTACTGTTGCAAGTGTTCCGCCACAAGGTGGTCGTAAGCATCCACATCAAGAATTTATTCAAATCGATACTACCAATATTTTATTTATTTGTGGTGGCGCATTTGATGGAATAGAACAAATTATTAAACGCCGACTTGGTCAAAAAGTGATCGGATTTGGTTCTGATGTGAAGCAAGAAGAGGTTGAAGATAAAGAACTATTAGCAAAAGTCGTTCCAGAAGACTTATTGAAATTTGGATTGATTCCAGAATTCATCGGTCGTTTACCTGTGATTGCAAGTTTAAAACAATTAGATGAAGAAGCGTTAATTCAAATTTTAACACAACCAAAAAATGCCCTAGTTAAACAATATCAAAAAATGTTAGAGCTTGATGAAGTTGAGCTTGAATTTAAAGTGGAAGCCTTAAAAGAAATTGCGAAAAAAGCCATCGAACGTAAAACAGGTGCTCGTGGTCTTCGTTCCATCATTGAAAGCATCATGTTAGAAGTGATGTTTGACTTGCCTTCTCGTGAAGATATTACGAAATGTATTATCACAGAAGAAACCGTAACGGAAAATAAATCTCCGAAATTATTACGTGAAGATGGAACAGAAGTGGATGTTTCATCGGGGCGTAAAACATCAGCATGATTAAAAGTTTGTTTAAACCAGATAAGCAACTTTTCACTAGTTGTTTACCTGGTTTTTTTGTTTAGGGAACCTTTAGGATTGCGGACGGGAATCCTCTACCTCTTTAGAGGAGAGATGAGAGTCCGCTTTTCCCGAATCCCCCTTGCGGGGATTACAGGGGAAAATTTCTATCTTTTTTCAATGACTATATGTAGTTGGAAATTACCGATATAATAGACGTTAAATATGGTTTTAAGTTATACTATATGTATGAAAAAATCTACCATAAAACATGCTCGAACCTGTGTCTACAATGTCAATTATCACATCGTTTGGTCTGTAAAATACCGAAGAAAAGTGCTCACTTCCGAGATAGAAAGCTACTTGAAAGACCTTTTCCAAGAGATCGCACAAGAAAAGGAGTTTGAAATCGCTATGATGGAAGTCGGCGAACAAGACCACATTCACGTTTTTGCTTCTGCCCATCCAAAGATCGCTCCCTCGTACATTGTGAAAATGCTGAAAGGGATTTCTGCCCGTAAACTGTTTTTGAAATTCCCACAACTGAAAAAGGGGCTACGGGGCGGTCATCTTTGGAACAGTAGCTTTTACATTGAAACCGTTGGCTCAATCTCAGAAGATGTCATTCGCAAGTACATCGAAAATCAGAAGAAAGGAG
>NZ_JAUSUC010000019.1 GCF_030813365.1 Oikeobacillus pervagus | reverse complement strand
TTATTCATTTCAAGCTCAGAAAAAACAGAATCGAGTTCTTTTGGTAGTTGATTATATTGGCTATTTTGATCTATCATATAGGGAGCACCTCTTCTGTATGGTAGTGTTTTCTAGTCAATTACACTATACCAAAGAATGAGGTGTTTTTTCATTTTTAAAAAACATTGTCAAGCAACATATTTAATAGATATTAAATACAATACAGCCAACAATTAGCGCTTATTTTTCTGGTGCGAAAGTTGAGTAATAATATTTTATTCAAAATATTAACATTTCTTAAATTTTTCATTCTACCAATTACTAAATATGTCTATTTTTCAAAGGGATTGTGTGCTTTCCTCTAATTATTTTCTAGTTTTTTTTTCTTTCTCGCTACTTCTTTTAAAACGATCCACAAGTATCACCTTTCGCCCAATACTTCAGACCTCCCTTTATTGTTATTCACATGTGAATAAGTTAAAATAAATGGATATAGGCTGCTTGTGGATAAATATTGTTCTCTTTTACAGAAAACCATGATGTGGTATTCTAATAAATTAGGGAAATAAATTCAGGAAATTTTTCTGTTTGAGCCCTTTGAATCGAAATGAATGAAGGTTCCTTATACAAGATGATCGGAAAAACACTGAATGAAAGATGTGTTTATATAGACATTTAGAAGATGAAAGAGGTGAGAAAATGGAACTTGATACAATTGCTGCAATTTCTACGCCAATGGGAGAAGGGGCTATCGCGATTGTGCGTTTAAGTGGACCTCAAGCATTTGAAATTGCTGATGTTGTTTTTAAAAGCAAAAGTGGGAAAAAATTAGTTGAAATGTCATCACATACGATCCATTATGGCCATATTATCGATCCTAAAACAAATGAAGTGGCTGAAGAAGTGATGGTATCCGTAATGAAGGGGCCTAAGACCTTTACAAGGGAAGATGTCGTTGAACTGAACTGTCATGGAGGCCTTGTTTCCGTCAATCGCGTTCTTCAATTAGTCCTTAATGCTGGAGCTAGATTAGCAGAACCAGGTGAATTTACAAAACGTGCGTTTCTAAATGGACGAATCGATTTATCACAGGCTGAAGCGGTGATGGATTTAATCCGTGCGAAAACAGATAAAGCGATGAATGTAGCGTTAAATCAGATGGAAGGGCGCTTGTCGAAACTCATTCGTTCCTTACGGCAGGAAATATTAGAAGTTCTCGCACATGTAGAAGTGAATATTGATTACCCAGAATATGACGATGTAGAAGAGATGACGACGAAAATATTACTGGAGAAGTCGAAAATGGTCCAAAGAGAAATTGAAAAATTATTAACAACTTCACAACAGGGGAAAATTTTACGTGAAGGCTTGTCAACCGTTATTATTGGACGCCCAAATGTAGGGAAATCTTCTTTACTAAATGCACTTGTACAAGAAAATAAAGCCATTGTAACCGATATTCCCGGTACAACCCGAGATGTCATTGAGGAATATGTAAATGTTAGAGGAGTTCCCCTTCGTCTCGTTGATACTGCTGGAATAAGAGAAACAGAGGACATTGTCGAGCGTATTGGGGTCGAGCGATCAAGGAAAGTATTAAAGGAAGCCGACTTGATTTTATTAGTGTTGAACTATGCAGATGAGTTAACAAAGGAAGATGAAAAGCTTTTTGAAGCAGTAGCAGGTATGGATGTCATCGTGATTATCAATAAGACCGACTTACCTGAAAAAATCAATTTGAGTCGTGTGAAAGAATTGGCAAAACATCATCGTCTTGTGACCACTTCGCTTTTAGAAGAAAAAGGAGTGGATGAATTAGAAGAATCCATTGCTTCATTATTCTTCGAAGGAACAATTGAAGCTGGCGATCCAACATATGTTTCAAATAGTCGCCATATCGCTCTCTTAAATCAAGCGAAACAGGCTATTGATGATGCAATCGAGGCCGCTGAGTTAGGAACCCCGATTGATATTGTTCAAATTGATTTAACAAGAACATGGGATTTATTAGGTGAAATTATCGGAGACAGTGTACAAGATAGTTTAATTAATCAACTATTTTCGCAATTCTGCCTTGGAAAGTAACGAATTTAAAGGAGGAAGAAACAAATAATGCAGCAATATGAGGCAGGTCAATATGATTGTATAGTTGTAGGTGCTGGTCATGCCGGTGTTGAAGCAGGCTTAGCAGTAGCAAGAATGGGTGTAAAAACATTGATGGTTACGATCAACTTAGACATGGTCGCTTTTATGCCATGCAATCCTTCCATTGGAGGACCGGCGAAGGGTGTCGTAGTTCGTGAAATTGACGCTCTTGGCGGACAAATGGGAAAAACCATTGATAAAACCCATATCCAAATGAGAATGCTGAATACAGGAAAAGGTCCAGCTGTTCGGGCACTTCGGGCACAAGCGGATAAAGTCTATTACCAACAAGTAATGAAAAATACTCTAGAAATGGAACCCAATTTGACCTTAACTCAAGGAATGGTGGAGCGGCTTGTAGTTGAAGATGGTGAATGTAAAGGGGTCATTACTCATACAGGCGCTACGTACCGTTCTAAAGTTGTCATTATTACAACAGGTACATTTTTACGAGGAGAAATCATTTTAGGAGATTTAAAATACTCCAGTGGCCCAAATAATCAACGGCCATCTATTCAATTGTCAGAGCATTTACAAGAACTTGGTTTTGAACTTGTGCGATTTAAAACAGGTACACCTCCACGTGTGAACAGTCAAACGATCGATTATAGTCAGACAGAAATTCAACCTGGGGATGAAACACCAAGATCTTTCAGCTATGAAACAGTAGAATATATTACAGACCAACTTCCTTGTTGGTTAACCTACACAAATGATAAAACTCATAAAATTATTGACGAAAATTTACATCGTTCCCCAATGTTTTCAGGAATGATTAAGGGGACTGGTGCGAGATATTGTCCTTCAATTGAAGATAAAGTCGTTCGTTTTAATGATAAACCAAGACATCAAATTTTCTTAGAGCCTGAAGGTCGACATACTCAAGAAGTATATGTACAAGGACTATCAACAAGCCTACCAGAAGATGTTCAGCATCGTATTTTACAAACGATCCCAGGCTTAGAAAAGGCACAGTTAATGAGAGCAGGTTATGCTATTGAGTATGATGCGATTGTTCCTTCTCAGCTTTGGCCGACATTAGAAACGAAAACGGTGAAAAACTTGTACACAGCAGGACAAATCAATGGGACATCTGGCTATGAAGAAGCGGCTGCTCAAGGTTTAATGGCAGGTATTAATGCTGCTCGAAATATTTTAGGAAAAGAAGAAATTATTTTAAGTCGTTCTGATGCTTATATTGGTGTACTTATTGATGATTTAGTGACAAAGGGTACGAATGAACCATATCGACTCCTCACATCTAGAGCCGAATATCGTTTATTACTTCGCCATGATAATGCTGATTTAAGATTAACACCGATCGGTTATGAAGCCGGATTAATTAGTGAAGAACGATATCGACGCTTTAAAGAAAAAGAGGCAGCGATCCAGAAAGAAATGAAGAGATTGAAATCCATCACGATTAAGCCGAATGAAGAAACGCAAAATCTCATTCGTGAAGCAGGTGGAAGTCCATTAAAAGATGGAATTCGTGCTTCTGACTTATTACGCCGTCCGGAAATGACTTATGAACATATACAAAAGCTAGCTCCGAGTGAGGAAGAATTGGAAGCAAATATTATTGAACAGGTAGAAATTCAAGTGAAATATGAAGGGTATATTGAAAAATCTTTACAACAAGTTGAAAAGTTGAAAAAGATGGAGGATAAAAAAATACCAGAGGATATTGATTATGATGCGATTAATGGGATTGCAACTGAAGCTCGTCAAAAGTTGAATAAGATTAGACCATTATCGATTGCACAAGCTTCTCGGATCTCTGGGGTTAATCCGGCAGATATATCCATTTTACTTGTTTATATTGAACAAGGGCGAATTGCTCGCTTATCATAAATGGTGGAAGGATAAAATTAATGAATGTGGACAGTTTTCAAGAACGTTTGCTGGAGAAGGGGATTTCCCTTTCTTCCAAGCAACTTCATCAGTTTGAACGATATTACGAGCTTTTAGTTGAATGGAATGAGAAAATTAATCTAACGGCTATTACAGAAAAAGAAGAGGTGTATTTAAAACACTTTTTCGATTCAATTTCTGCCGCTTTTTATTATGATTTTCATCAGGGACAAGCAGTTTGCGACGTAGGGGCAGGTGCAGGATTTCCAAGTATCCCGATTAAAATCGTTTTTCCGCATTTAAATGTGACCATTGTGGACTCTTTAAAGAAACGAATTACCTTTTTAGAAAAATTAGCGACAGAACTCCAGTTGGAAAATGTTTCATTCTTCCATGATCGTGCTGAGACATTTGCCAAAAGGAAGGATCATCGAGAATCTTATGATGTCGTGACAGCAAGGGCAGTTGCAAGAATGTCTGTTTTAAGTGAATTATGTCTACCATTGGTAAAAATAAATGGAACGTTCCTTGCTATGAAAGCTGCTACAGCGAATGAGGAGTTAGAAAATGCTCAAAAGGCAATCAAGGTGCTTGGAGGACAATTTGAAGAGGTTCATCACTTCCAATTGCCTATTGAAGAGAGCGAAAGAAATATCATTTTCATAAAAAAAGTCAAAGCAACACCTAAAAAATATCCCCGGAAACCAGGGACACCCAATAAAATGCCGATTGAATAATGAATTGCTTTTTTTTTAAGCAAACCTTCACAACAATCAAGTTGAAATAGCTGTGATGGCTGTTTCTCCTTTTTACATAGAGGGATATTTCCCAAGAAATAGTGCGAAATAAAAGCTATTCTTAAATCATGAGCAAATGCCATGAATAAGGTGGGGAAGAAAAATTTATTGTCGAAAAATGCAAAACGAAAAAACGAAATCTCAAGCTGATCATGAAGGAACTTGTCAGCATGAGAGAGAATATGTATTATGGGAGTTTCTCAAAGGTGGTGTAGGACGATGAAGCATCCTTTCTCTCGTTTCTTTAGCTTAAGCGAAAAAGAGGAAGAGTTATCGGCGAGTGAGAGAGAAGAAGTAAAGCAAATTCCTGTTTCTCAAATTGTACCAAATCGCTTTCAACCAAGGACTATTTTTGATGAAGGGAAAATAGTAGAACTGGCAAGAACCATTCACACTCATGGAATTATTCAACCCATTGTCTTGCGTGAGTTTGACAAAGGCCAATATGAAATTATCGCAGGGGAACGACGTTGGCGAGCAGTACAAACATTAGGTTGGGAAACGGTTCCAGCTATTATAAAAAATTTAAATGATACAGAAACTGCTTCTGTCGCATTAATTGAAAACTTACAAAGAGAAGAGCTGTCTCCTATAGAAGAGGCAGTTGCCTATGGGAAATTAATTGAATTGCATAATTTGACACAGGAAGCATTAGCACAACGGTTGGGAAAAGGTCAATCAACCGTTGCGAATAAACTGCGACTTCTAAAACTTCCTCAGGATATTCAAGATGCACTTTTACAAAAGGCCATCACTGAAAGACATGCCCGTGCACTTATACCATTGAAAGATCATGAAAAGCAACTTCAATTAATGAATGAAATTATAGATAAAAGTTTAAATGTTAAGCAAACAGAAGAACGAGTTATAAAAATGTTAGATCAAACAGAGAAAAAACCGAAACCCCGCAGAAAGGCATTTAGTAAAGATATGCGTATTGCAGTCAATACGATTCGGCAATCGCTATCAATGGTTTCTGACAGTGGAATTAAGTTAGATTCTGAAGAAGAAGACCTCGAGGAATATTATCAATTCACCATTCGCATTCCAAAGAAGAAATAGGAATAATATAAGAAAGTGAGAAGCATAGAATCAGGAATGTTTCTCACTTTTTTGTGGAAAAATAGCGAAAAAAATGATTTAAGGGAAAGTCTATCAAAATAGCAGTCATAAGGAGTCATTTCGACCTATTCATTTCGACTAAAAGTTAGTACTTCAATCCGAAAATGATATTTTTACAACTTCAAAGATAACGAGTTCAATAATATTTGGTAAAATAGAATACATCATCACTAATTTACTTGGACATTAAAGGTAGGTGAAAACTATTGGGGAAAGTCATTTCCATTGCTAATCAAAAAGGTGGGGTAGGAAAAACGACTACGTCTGTTAATTTAGGTGCTTGTTTAGCATACATAGGAAAAAAAGTCTTGCTTGTGGACATTGATCCACAGGGAAATGCGACGAGTGGTGTGGGAGTTGATAAAGGAGACATCCAACAATGTATTTATGATGTTCTGATTGATGACACGAGTATTGAAGAAGTGACACTTGCGACAAAAGTGGAGAATCTCTATGTCATTCCTGCAACGATCTCACTTGCTGGTGCTGAAATTGAACTTGTACCAACTATTTCAAGAGAAGTGAGATTAAAGAGAGCATTAGAAGTAATCAAGCATCAATATGATTTTGTCATCATTGATTGCCCACCTTCATTAGGATTGCTTACGATAAATGCATTAACTGCCTCTGATACCGTCATTATCCCTGTTCAATGTGAGTACTATGCATTAGAAGGACTTAGTCAATTATTAAATACAGTTCGACTTGTCCAAAAACATTTGAATCATGATTTAATGATTGATGGGGTGTTATTAACTATGCTGGATGCCCGAACAAATCTTGGAATTCAAGTGATAGAAGAAGTGAAGAAATATTTTCAAGACAAAGTGTACCGCACGATCATTCCCCGAAATGTTCGTTTAAGTGAAGCGCCTAGCCATGGTGAACCTATTATTATATATGACCCCAAATCAAGAGGGGCTGACGTATATTTAGATTTTGCGAAGGAGGTGGTCGTAAATGGCTAGAGGACTTGGAAAGGGAATCGATGCACTTTTTCCGAATATGAAAACAGGTAAAAAGGAAGAGGTCGTTCAAGAAGTTGCAATTAACCAATTACGTCCCAATCCTTATCAGCCTCGTAAAGTGTTCCAAAAAGAAGCGATTGATGAACTGAAAGAATCTATTTTGCAACATGGAATCCTCCAACCACTTATTGTGAGAGAAAGTATTAAAGGGTTTGAAATAGTGGTTGGTGAAAGAAGATACCGTGCTGCTAAAAAGGCGAACCTAGAAAAAGTTCCAGTTGTGGTCCGAGAATTATCAGATCAACAAATGATGGAAATGGCCATTCTAGAAAACCTTCAACGTGAAGATTTAACCCCAATTGAAGAAGCAACGGCCTACCAAATGCTAATAGAAAGACTGGATCTAACACAAGAGCAATTAGCAAAAAGATTAGGAAAAAGCCGTCCACATATTGCCAACCATATTCGATTATTATCCTTACCGGCGGAAATTCAGCAACATATATCCGATGGAATTATTTCCATGGGGCATGGTAGAGCATTATTAGGGTTAAGAAAAAAAGAACATTTATCATCATTGGTGAAAAAAGTCGTAAAGGAACATATCAATGTACGTCAACTTGAAACATTGATTCAACAGTTGAATGAAAATGTTCCACGTGAAACAAAAGTTGCAAAGGAAGAAAAGAATCTTTTTCTTGAGGAACAAGAAAATGTTTTAAGAGAAACATTGGGAACAACGGTTACAATTAAACAACTAAAAGGGAAAGAAAAAGGGAAAATTGAGATTGAATTTTTTAATCAAGAAGACTTGCAGCGAATTCTTGATTTACTTGATCGATAACGTTCATTGTAAACAAGTCATTAGGAAAGTGATTTTTTGATTCTCTCCTCTTCTCTTAAGAAGAAGTGAAACAAGGGTACATGGTAAACAAAAGTTAGTCGGAATCTCTTCGGCCGTCTTTTGTTTCTTTTTTTTGAATTGAGTAGGAGTTTATGTTTCATAATCGAAATATCATCTAGTTCATGTTATTTTAGTAGTATTCTAAAAGTTCAGAAATCTAGTAAAAGGGAATGAATACAGATGGTACTGACTGGGGCGATTGTAAATGGGGCCACGATTATGTTAGGGGCAGCGATAGGGAAATTCCTTAACCGGATCCCTGAGGCTATGAAAGGCACGGTGATGCAAGCAATTGGATTAGCTGTGATTGTATTAGGTTTACAAATGGGGTTTAAAAGTGAGAATTTTTTAATTGTCATCATTAGCATGGTCGTTGGAGCGGCTATAGGCGAGTTCATGGCTTTAGAAGAACGATTAAATCAAATGGGAAGGTGGCTAGAAAATAAAATTGGATCTAAAGAAAAGGGGAATGCTAGCATTTCGGAAGGTTTTGTGACAGCTACGTTAATTTTTGTCATTGGCGCAATGGGCGTGATTGGAGCATTGGACAGTGGAATTCGGGGGAATCATGATGTTCTATTGACAAAGTCTATCATAGATGGGGTTACAGCATTGATTTTAACGACAACATTTGGGATTGGCGTGCTTTTCTCAGCTATTCCTGTCTTTCTTTATGAGGGGATCATCGCTATCTTTGCCACACAGATTAATCGTTTGATCCCTCAAAATTTAATGGATCAATTTATTTTAGAAATGACTTCTGTTGGGGGGATTATGATTTTTGCCATTGGCTTGAATGTATTAGGTCTAACCAAAATTCGCGTTGCAAATTTATTACCGAGTATACTCATCGTTGCAGTCATAGTCGGATGTCTTCATGCTTTTTGATAAGTTGATGATAAAGCAAAAAAATCCGAGTGCAAAAGCAATCAGATTTTATTCCGCATGATGAATGGCAAGGGCCTTCAATTAGATAGTGGTATTTGTTTCCTAGACCGTTCAACCAACACTAAGATAAGGTTTCGCATTTATCCCGCCTTAACGGGCAGTAAAACCCCCACTGAATGAAGTTTCACTTTATAGTGTCCTCTCTTCATCTGTTACAAGTGGATGTAATTCTAATCTTCGTTGATATTTACGAGAGACTTCTACTATGCTTTTTGAAATGATTTTTGCCATCTTCATGACAAGATTTAATCGTGTGTTTTGTAGAACAAAAAATTCCATAAAACCACTGACATTGACAATTCCAGTAATATGGGCCTCACCAACAGGCGGAAGTTCTTTTTGGACACCGGCTCCTGGTTTGACAGGTCCATTCGCAATTTGAATGATTCCGACGCTTTTTAATTTTCCTAAGCAGGCATCCACCCCTATAATAAAAGGATTCACATGTTCCTTATGGATGGAATCGAGCTTTTCCTGCAAATTTACTGCATGGACGGGATCATCCAAAGTGCCATAGATGTGAAAATGAGAAAGCTCGCTTTCGGCAAGAAAAGTTCCTGTGAGTGGACCTAAGGAGTCACCTGTTGACCGATCTGTTCCGATGCAAACGAAAATGATTGGGCGTCCAGCAGATGCTGGGAGAAGTGATAATATTTCATGGGAAATCTTTTTCGTTGCAATATGGTCTGTATATTCAACTCTCATTGGTTCAGGTTTTCGGTCAAAGATCCCTTTAAGCTTCATTAGATCCACTCCTTTTCAATCATAGTAATAGTATACGGATATGAAGAAATTTCTATACATAAAAATGGAATAATTGTTTTAGTAATATGGAAATAAATTGAATTGAAAAAGTTTAGTACTACAAAAGTCAAATGAAAATTGATAAAATATACATGCTCTCAGTGATGAGGAAAAGGGAGAGAAAATAATCATGAACGTATATGAAAAAATGGTTGATAAACTATGGGAAAAGTTCTCAAGTGAAGATACATGGATAGCGATAGGGGAAGGATCATTAAGAATAATAATTACCTTACTGTTAGCTGGAATTGTTGTAAGGATTGGAAGGATTATCCTTCGTAACTTTTTCAGACTCCGGTCTAAATCTCCTTTAACCGTGTCTGAAAGAAGGGAAAATACATTACTGAAATTGCTAGAGAATATTATCTCCTATGTAGTTTATTTTATGGCGATTATCAATATTTTAGAAATACTAACTTTTAACATTAAAGGGTTGCTTGCTGGTGCAGGAGTTGTTGGATTAGCTATTGGTTTTGGAGCTCAAAACTTAGTGCGCGATGTGATTACAGGATTTTTTATTATTTTTGAAGATCAATTCTCGGTTGGGGACTATGTAAGAATTGGGCAATTTGAAGGGACCGTTGAGGAAATTGGGTTGAGAACGACGAAAATTAAAGGAATCAATGGTGAGTTAAATGTATTGCCTAATGGAGGTATTACTGAGGTAACGAACTTTTCTATTCATAATAGCATTGCGATCATCGATGTGAGTATTGCTTATGAATCGGATATTCAAAAAGCTGAAAAAGTAATAGAAGAATTATTGCAAGTTTTGCCGGGCAAATATGAAGAAATCGTTGCCCCTCCACAACTTTTAGGAATACAGAATCTTGCTGCATCTGATATTGTATTAAGAATTACAGCCGAAACTCTACCGACAAACCATTGGTATATTGCCCGAATGATTCGTAAAGAAATCAAATTATGTCTAGACCAGAATGGAATCGAAATCCCATACCCACGACTTGTTACGTACTCAAGGAAAGAACAACAGGAAAAACCTGTGGAAGTAAAACACGGAGGCGAATAAGGGAGGAGAAAGGAAATGGAGCAAAAAAACTTTCAATTACATGATATTGTCGAGATGAAAAAACCCCATCCTTGTGGGGTGAATCGTTGGAAGGTAATCCGTATCGGAATGGATATTCGAATAAAATGTGAAGGTTGTCAGCATAGTGTGATGCTTCCCCGCAAAGATTTTGTTAAGAAAATGAAGAAAGTACTTGAAACAGCGACTGAAGAATAAAGAGATGGTCCTTAAGGTTCATTATACTTTGCCTTAAGGATCAGTCCTCTTTCTTTTTTTCGCCCTTTTCCCAAAGATATTCTTTTGGGAACGCTAGAATCCCTTGTCTTTTTTCCACCATATATCTATAATTGTGAAAGGTTTATATTCAATTTTTCTGAATAAAAGATAAGTATCTTTGCTTGAATGATGCCTTTCCTGTTTTGTGAAAGTCTAAGTCTTTCCAGAATTTTAAAGGATGGTTTGTGTGTATAGACAATTATTTATGAATAGAGGAGTGACGAAGTATGGCGTTAACAGCCGGAATTGTTGGCTTACCGAACGTAGGAAAATCAACATTATTTAATGCCATTACAAAAGCGGGGGCAGAATCTGCCAACTATCCCTTTTGTACCATTGATCCTAATGTTGGGATTGTAGAAGTACCAGACGAACGGTTAAATAAATTAACAGAGTTAGTACAACCAAAGAAAACGGTTCCGACCGCTTTTGAATTTACAGATATCGCTGGAATTGTAAAAGGGGCTAGTAAAGGGGAAGGCTTAGGGAACAAATTTTTATCTCATATTCGCCAAGTGGATGCGATCTGTCATGTCGTCCGCTGCTTTGCGGATGAAAATATCACCCATGTTTCAGGAAAGGTAGACCCTATTTCTGATATCGAAACGATTAACTTAGAATTAATACTGGCCGATTTAGAAACAGTGGATAAAAGAGTTGGCCGTGTAGAAAAAATGGCGAAACAAAAAGATAAAGATGCGATGATCGAACATGAAATCCTTGTGAAATTAAAGGAGGCATTTGAATCAGAATTGCCAGCTCGAACTGTCGAATTCACAGAAGAGCAAATGAAAGTTGTGAAAGGGTTACATCTACTTACAATTAAGCCAGTACTTTATGTGGCAAACGTTGGAGAGGACGATGTTGTCGATCCTTCAGAAAATCCTTATGTACAACAAGTTCGCGAATTTGCCGATAAGGACCATGCTGAAGTCATCGTCGTTTGTGCTAAAATTGAATCTGAAATTGCTGAATTAGATGACGAAGAAAAGGCAATGTTTTTACAAGAATTAGGAATTGAAGAATCTGGACTTGACCAATTAATTCGTGCAACATACAGCTTACTTGGGCTAGCTACATACTTTACTGCAGGTGTTCAAGAAGTACGTGCTTGGACATTCCGAAAAGGGATGAAAGCACCAGAATGTGCGGGAATTATTCATACCGATTTTGAACGTGGATTTATTCGTGCCGAGACTGTTTCCTATGAGGATTTATTAAATGCAGGTTCAATGGGAGCGGCTAGAGAAGCAGGAAAGGTCCGACTTGAGGGGAAAGAATATTTTGTTCAGGACGGGGATGTTATCCATTTCCGTTTTAATGTGTAAAAGAATAAGAAAAACGGAGTGTTGAGAAATACAACGCTCCGTTTTTCTATTCCGTTTTTACATCGTTCAAAATATAAAGGAAACCTTCGAATTATCGGCCCAATATAACCGTTTGTAATGCTTTATCTAAATAGAGTTGCTGCTCTTTTTTGTTTTCTTCAAGTTCGGAGATAGCTGCTTTTAACTCCATATATTTTTCTATGACCTTTTCCTTGGAAGAATAAATGACGAAAACAGCACCTAGACTATTAATATAATGATTGATCTTCTTTTCTTGCATGATTCTCTCTCCTTTTACTTATTATATTTTGCTAGACGGATAAATTGCGAAACTTGTTCGCTTGTTATAGCCTTTCCTATTCTTGCCATGAGAAAATTGACTTCAGAAGCCTTAATATCAGGGTCATTTGTTTTGTATTCTACAAATCGAGCAGACTCAAGCACCTTTCTTAACATATTTCTGTACAAATAAGGATCGCCATTGGTGAGTTTTAAATCCCAATGCCAGCAATATTCTAGAGAAATAATAATATAATGTTCCAACTCCTGTTGGGTGAAGATAGAATGCAATAATTTTTTGGCAATGCTTCGGTTTCGAAAAGTGGGAGCCACTTCAATGACCCCTAGTACTTTCAGAAAATCTAATTTAATCCATCTCTCCTCTTCCTCTGGTGAAAGTATGATTGTATAACCAATGATTTGCGAATCCACGATAGCTAAAGCCATAAATGCCTGTTCCGTCTCCATTACTTGTGTTAATGTTTGCTGTTGATGATGTGCTTCTCGAAATCTATTTAAATCTGGATGGAAATGGTTATATTTTAAGTGTCGGAATACTTCCTCTGGATCAGAAACAATCTTCACTTCCCCCACCCCTTCTCTTTTATGAGAAATTGAACGATAAAAAAAGAGCATTCGGACCAAGGGCCGAATGCTCAGAATAGTTTCTTTCAAACATCATCGTATAGAAAAAAGAATAGACTTCTTCTATATGAATTCTTCACAGACACCTCCCTATTACCCGTAGGAATTATTGCGCTTATTAAACAGGCAGGTCTCCTGACTTAACTTCATCGTTTCCAGCGTCTTCCCATTTCATTTTGAAACAGTGACAAATAGCAGGTCGCTCAGAATTACAGTGGCGGGAACCGTGTCGGATTTACACCGAACTTCCCTTTTAAGCTATAGTAAAATATAGCACCTGTTTAAAAAAGGAATATTCACTTGTTGTTTAGAAAACTTTAAAATATAGAACTGTGGATCACCCTTTAAAAATGTTGACCACGGCAAGCCTCAAGCGCCTGTCGTCTAGCGAATTTTTCCGTTTACTCCCTCTGATAAGTCAACATCAGCTCAAGAAGGACCTTGCTCTCGTTTCTTTTATTTCAGTCGAAACTTGAGAAATCCGTACGGCGATGATCGAGGCGCTTCCGCTTTTGTACATCTAGCTCCAGCGCCTATCGTCTAGCGAATGTCTCCGTTTTCTCCCTACGATAAGTCAACATCGGCTCGTGGACTTCCTCGCCGTGTTTCCTTTATCTCAGTCGAAATCTGCAACATTCGTACGCCGATAACCAAGGCGCTTCCGCTTTAGTTAAGTATAATTCAGTCTTCCTTTTGTGTCTATTTTTATTTTCTGAATTTTTAATTTAAATTCCTTTATGTTTCTGTTTTGTGAAACCTTTTAGTTTATTGAATCGTATTCTCTAAAAAGGGGGAAATGGTTATGCCTATTTGCCAAAATTGTCAAAGTAAATGGAAGTGGAAAGAAACTCTTTTGAAATCATTTTCTTTTTCCTATGGATGGACGTGTCCTTACTGTCAGCATATACAATACGTGTCAGCTAAATCGAGAAAAAAAGCGTCGGTTTTTACGACTTTGCCCATTCTTCTTTGGTTTCCATTGACCATCTTTCATGTCCCTATTTCAGTTATTCTAGTGATAGAGTTGATCGCCTATGTGATGGTTCTTTTGTTAGTACCAAGATTGTACCAATTACGGAATAAAGAAGAACCACTTTGGTGAAAATAATCAAGAGAATTACAGAAAATTTACAAAATCCTTCGTATAAACTAATAATGATCTTTTACACTAAAAGAAAATGAAGTTTAGAGGGGGTTTTTCAAGTGGAAAGGGCAAAATCATGGTTTATCAAACAAGATCAAGCCTATTTTTACTTTCTTAATCGCCGCTCGAAATTATGCGTGTCTTTTTTTAAACATATTACCCATCTTGGGGGAGCGATGTTTACAATTGGATTGCAACTTATATTATTAATGTCAAGTAATCAAACATTGAGAAAGGTTGCATTGCTTGCTTTAGTATCGTTAGTTGTCAGTCATGTAGTAGCTGTTTTAATTAAAAAGACTTTTCAAAGAATCCGTCCGTATTTAGCCTTGCCTAATGCAATGGTACATGGTCATTTATTCAAGGACTACTCTTTTCCATCCGGCCACACGACAGCTGTTTTTTCCATAGTTATTTCTTATCTTGTTGTCTATCCATCCCTTTTACCTTACTTACTGCCAGCTGCCCTTCTTGTAGCCGTTTCTAGAATTGTGTTAGGTGTTCACTATCCCTCAGATGTTCTTGTTGGCGCATTATTAGGAACATTTACAGCGATTACTTTTTCTACCTTTATGTTTTAAGTCTATTGAAATCTATTTTTGGGGATGACTCATTGCTTTTAAGATACCATTATGGTATAATTTCTTCCTGTGAGTAATGAAAACATTGCTCCTTGCTCTTTTTAAAAGGAAAGAGCCGTATAGTCCATAAGGAGGTGAAAGAAAGATGAAAAAGTACGAATTAATGTACATCATCCGCCCAAATGTAGATGAAGATACTAAAAAAGCAGTTGTTGAGCGTTTTGATAATGTCTTAACTTCTAACGGTGCGGAACTCATCGATTCTAAAGACTGGGGTAAACGTCGTCTTGCATACGAAATTAACGATTTCCGTGAAGGCTTCTATCAATTAGTTCATGTTCAATCTAAACCAGAAGCTGTTCAAGAATTCGATCGTTTAGCAAAGATTAGTGACGATATTATCCGCCACATTGTCGTTAAAGAAGAAGAATAATTCATTTGAAATGTTTAGTAAAATAGCTTCTACTTTTTGAAAAGTAGTCGTTCAATCATACAAACAAATTCTTCGATTAATGTTTCACGTGGAACGTTAATTAAGAAGGAAGGGGTTGATTCTGATGATGAACCGAGTTGTTTTAGTCGGTCGTTTAACAAAAGACCCTGAACTTCGTTACACACCGAATGGCATTGCTGTTGCTTCTTTTACTCTTGCTTGTAATCGTAATTATACGAATCAACAAGGTGAGAGAGAAGCGGATTTCATTAATTGTGTTGTTTGGCGCAGACCTGCGGAAAACGTTGCAAACTTTTTGAAAAAAGGCAGCCTTGCTGGTGTCGATGGCCGCATTCAAACGCGGAATTACGAAGGACAAGATGGTAGACGTGTATACGTTACAGAGGTCTTGGCTGAAAGTGTACAGTTTTTAGAACCACGTAATGCTTCGGCAGGAAATAGCCGACGCGATGACAGTGGGATGTTTGGCGGTAGCCAAAGACATCAAGACAATCCTTTTAGTCAGAATCAACAAGATCGAAACAATAATGGTTTCACACGTATAGATGAAGATCCATTTGCAAATGACGGTCAACAGATCGATATTTCAGATGATGATCTCCCATTTTGATGATAAGTTTTAAATAACAAGTAAAGGAGGGAATTGAACATGGCAGGTGGACGCAGAGGTGGACGTAAACGTCGGAAAGTGTGTTATTTCACATCTAACCACATCACTCATATTGATTATAAAGATGTAGACTTACTTAAAAAGTTTATTTCTGAACGCGGAAAAATTCTTCCACGTCGTGTAACAGGAACAAGCGCTAAATACCAACGTCGTTTGACTTTAGCAATCAAACGCGCTCGTACAATGGCTCTTCTTCCATATGTTGCAGAAGAAAAATAATATAAAAAAGACAGTGGGGATCTTTGCCTTGCTGTCTTTCTTTCGTTTTCCTAGAAAATTATAAAATTTAGAACTGTGGATATCCTCCTTTGAAAGGGGTTGTCCACGTCTAGCGGATTTCTCCGTTTTCTCCCTCCGATAAGTCCACATCAGCTCGTGAAAGGCCACGCTTTCGTTTCCTTTATCTCAGTCAAAGACTACAAAATACGTACGCCGATGGACAGGCGCTTCCGCTTTTGTTCTTTTCGAGTCCTTTTGTGTGCTTACCCACTTCCCTCACTCCAACTTTAATAAAATCTTTACATTGCGATAACCTAATCTATACATCTTAAGTCTTATACTAAAAGTAGTATATATAAGGTTGTGATGTTCTTGAGATCAATCAAATTCAAACTAATTATTCCTATAACTATTTTGTTAATGGTTTCATTTGGAATCATTATTTTTTTTACGAATTGGAAAATGGAAAAAATAATGGAAACGGATGTAATGGAACAAATAGATGGAATTGTTAAAGAAGCGAACCATTCCACTCAAGTGTTTTTAGAAAAGCACGAAACTAGTCTACTTATGTTATCTGAGAGTGATGAATTAATTCAATTTGCACGAGGGGTTCAGGATAAGGTCGATCATGAGGAATTAAGTTTACTTGATCGAAGTGTTCAAAAAAGCTTTAATCGTTATACGAAGCATTATAAAGATGTTGCGTCTGTCTACTTTGTTTCCCCTACTAATAGATTAAAAGCTGCTCCTGTTTCTCAGTTTCCTTCTGATTATCATTTCACTGAGCAAAAATGGTATAAGGAAGCAAAGAAACAATCGAAAACGGCTGTTTGGAGTGAACCATACATTCATAAAGCAACGAAGACCTCCGTCATTACCATTTCAAAAGCTGTGTATAGCGGGGAGCAATTTCTAGGAGTGATCGCGGCCGATATTAATTTAACTAGTTTAACGAACTGGATGAATGATTTGAATATCGGGTATCATGGATTTCCGATATTAATCTCGAAAACAGGAGTGGCAATTGTTCATGATGAGAAACAAGGAAAAAATATAAAAAATCTCCCATACATTATGGAACTATTTCAACACTCTAATAAATCCGGAATCATTCAATTTGACCAATATAATGAAAGCAATAAACTTGTTTTTGACACAGTGAAAAATACGAATTGGAAGGTTGGGGCTATTTATCACCAAAAAGAATTACAAAAGGTTTCGCAATCGATTCAAGATTTCTTGTTAGTTGTGGCTTTAACGGTACTACTCCTTATCATCATAGCGATCATTTTGTTATCCGCTAAAATTACAAAACCTTTAGGAAAATTAACAGAATCAATTCAAATGGTGACAAAGGGCCATTTAAATATTCAAGTAGACATTCACAGCAAAGATGAAGTTGGTCAATTGGCCCATCATTTTAATTACATGATGACAAATATGAAAAATATTATAAAAGTGATGAATATAACGGCTAAAAATGTACGTGAATCGGTTGGAAGGTTACAAGAAATAGTGGAGATGACAAAGGATTCGACAGAACAGACAGCAGCAGCCGTTCAAAGTATTTCGGAGGGAGCGACTGATTCCGCCCAAATGTCGGACAAGGCAGACCAGCAATTTCATGATTTAGGAAATAGGATCAATCATATTTCAGTTAAAACCGATCAAATGTCTTCTTTATTACAAAAGGCCGATCAAACTAGTGATAAAGGATTTCAACAAATGTCTCTATTAAAAAAATCAAATGAGAACTCAAGCGAAGTAGTGGATCATATGCAAGAGGTGATGATTCATCTAAACGATAAAGTAGAAACGATTGAAGTCGTTGTGCAAACGATTACCCAAATCGCGTCTCAAACAAATTTATTAGCACTAAATGCTAGTATAGAGGCAGCTCGTGCTGGTGAACACGGAAAAGGGTTCGCTGTTGTAGCCGATGAAGTTCGAAAACTTGCTGAACAATCTAGTGAAGCAACGAAAAAAATTACGACTATTATTCAAAATATCCAAATGAGTACAAAACATGCGGTCGAGCAAATGTCTAAAACGAAAAATAGTTTCCATCAACAAACAGATGTTGTGAAACAAACCAATAGCTCGTTTCAAGAAATTTCAGAGTTCATTCACCAAATCAAACAATCAATTTCCGCTGTAAATGTAGAAGTTCAAGAAGTAACGGGAAAAAAAGATGAAATGCTAGAAGTCGTAAAAGAGGTTGCATATATTTCACAAGAAGCGGCAGCAGCAAGCCAAGAAGTACATTCCTACACGGAAAATCAACTTAATTCCACAACAGTTGTTTCTGAGGCCATGAGAGATCTAACAGAATTAAGTATTCAATTACAGAAGGAAATCAATCAATTTAAAACAAGTTAAAATAAAAAAAGTTGGGGTTTTTCCATAAGATTAGAGCTAGGTACATCAACGGGATGAAGCTTGGTACTTAAAGGAATTCCCAACTTTAATTTTTCATGAACATCCCCTTTGATCAAAAATCCACTTAGTAGAGAACTGTCTAACAATCTTGCAATCCTCTCCCACCTGTTGATCCTTTAATTTGGGAAATTTCCAAATCCCCATAATTGGAATATAATACGTTTGTTGTATATGGAATTGTTGAATTGAAAAGGAATCGGGGATAAAATGGTGATATGTGTTAAAATATAGAGACAAATCACCCTCATGGAAAATAGGGTTTCTGTGCGAAAGTGTATGATAGTTTCTATTGATCATAGGAATGACAGATTAAAAAAATTGAGGTGTTGATGTGAGAGATACCCGAGTTTTAACAGAGGGCGCACTGATGGTAGCTATTTTCACAGTGCTTTTATTAGTATCCATTTACATACCCGTTTTGTGGATAATCTCCATGCTGTTTCTCATTTTGCCGTTTTTCATTTACAGTGCAAAATATCCCCAAAAATATTCAACTTTAATGGTGTTGGCCAGTAGCGTGATCTCAATGATCATTGGTGGGGTATTTTCAATCGGACTAGCATTAGCTTATGGGACGACGGGGCTTGTTATGGGATACTTTGTCCAAATGAAGAAGGGAAAATTCGCCATATATATGGCAGGAAGTTTAACATTTTTAGTGAATACCATTTTACAATATGTGATCGCCATCGCATTTTTTCAAATCAATTTTATTGAAGATTTTACAAAAATGTTCAAAGAATCCTATACACAGTCGATTAATTTAATGAAACAATTAGGACAGCCAGTTCCGGATAATATGATGGAACAGTTCAATGAAATGTTGAATTTAATACAAATATTAATGCCAAGTTTATTAGTGTTAGCTTCCTTTCTAATTGTTCTTTTAATGATGATCGTTAATTTTCCTATCGCTAAACGGTTAGGGATTCAGGTTCCAAATTGGGCGCCATTTAGGGAATGGCAAGTTCCCAAAAGTGTTTTGTGGTACTATTTAATTTTATTATTAGGGAATTTGATTGTGGCTCCAGAGCCCGGTTCTACTTGGTACATAGCGTCTGTCAATTTGATGTTTATGCTTCAGCTTTGTTTTTATATTCAAGGTTTAGCATTTATTTATTTTTATGGTCATTACAAAAATTGGACAAAGGCGATCCCGATCATCATCACGATTGTATCGATTCTTTTTTTACCAATTCTTTATTTCATTCGATTATTAGGTATAATTGACTTAGGATTTCATTTACGGCAGCGCCTTCAACAAAAATCTTAACAAGCGAATTATTTTAAATATTAGGAGCTGAAATCATGCTTTCATACTATAAAAGGCGAGTAATTCGCTTCCCCTTGTATGGATTAATGATCGTGTCGGCGGCGCTGTTATCAGTGCTCGCCTTTCGATATTTTTGGTTCAGTGTCATTTGTTGTGCATTGATGATTGTCTTGTTTGGATTGATCTTTTATTTAGAAAGGCAGATGCATCAGGATGTAGAGAACTATATTTCGACACTTTCATACCGCTTAAAGCACGTCGGGGAAGAAGCCTTAATGGAATTGCCAATAGGGATTTTATTATTTAATGATGATTTATATATTGAATGGACAAATCATTATTTTGCTTCTTGGTTTGAAGAGGAAACCATTATAGGTCGATCACTATATGATATTGCTGAACCTGTTGTCCCCATTGTCAAGCAAGAGGTGAGTGAAGAGATTGTCTCATTAGGGGAAAGGCAATTTACCGTTATTTTAAAGCCGAAAGACCGTCTTCTATACTTTTTTGATATAACAGAACAACAGCAAATTGTGAAAAAGTATGAAGAGGAAAAAACCGTATTAGCCATCATTTATTTGGATAACTATGATGATATAACCCAAGGAATGGATGATCCTACAAGAAGTAAATTAAATAGTTTAGTCACTTCAAGTTTAAATAAATGGGCAAAAGAATATGGAATCTTTATGAAAAGAATTAATTCTGATCGCTTTATTACCGTGTTTAATGATAAAATTTTAAAAACATTAGCTAAAGATAAATTCTCTATTTTAGACGAAGTAAGAGAAATGACCGGAAAGCAAAATGTTCCACTGACTTTAAGTATTGGTGTAGGAGAAGGAGACCTCCCATTGCCTGATTTAGGGGATATTGCACAGTCTAGTTTAGATTTAGCTCTTGGTCGCGGTGGGGATCAAGTCGCCATTAAACAAACAAATGGGAAAGTTAAATTTTACGGTGGGAAGACAAATCCAATGGAGAAGCGAACTCGAGTCCGTGCAAGAGTTATTTCCCATGCGTTGAAGGAATTAATTTTGGAAAGTGACAAAGTGATCGTCATGGGGCATAAATATCCAGATATGGATGCGATAGGTGCCGCAATGGGAATTCGAAAAGTGGCCGAGATGAACAAACGTGAAGGTTTTATCGTGTTGAATTTCAATGAAATCGATAACAGTGTCAAAAGACTTCTTAGTGAAACGAAGAAGGAAGATGATTTATATCGTAGAATCATCACACCTGAGGAAGCTTTAGACCTTGCATCGGATAATACTTTACTCGTTGTGGTCGATACTCATAAGTCATCTCTTGTGATCGATGAGAAACTCCTAAATAAAATGGAAAAGGTTGTGGTCATTGACCATCATCGTCGCGGTGAAAACTTTATTAAAAACCCATTGCTTGTATATATGGAACCGTATGCTTCCTCGACTTGTGAACTCGTCACAGAGTTGCTAGAATACCAACCAAAAAATGAAAAACTTTCGATGTTAGAGGCAACGGCTTTATTATCAGGAATAATTGTCGATACGAAAAGTTTTACTTTAAGAACGGGCTCAAGAACATTTGATGCTGCTTCCTATTTAAGGGCACAAGGAGCGGATACTGTCCTTGTACAAAAGTTTCTCAAGGAAAACATTGAAACCTTTATTAAACGCTCCAAAATTATTGAAACAGTTTATTTTTATGGTGAGGGAATTGCTATTGCGACTGGCTCGGATGATGTGATTCATGATCAAGTGCTTATAGCACAAGCAGCAGATACGATTCTGACAATGGATAGGGTAAGTGCCTCCTTTGTCATTGGAAAACGTGATGAAAATACCATCGGGATTAGTGCCCGTTCTTTGGGAGACGTAAATGTTCAAGTGATTATGGAAGATCTGGGCGGAGGCGGTCATTTAACAAATGCTGCAACGCAAATTTCAGATGTTTCTATTGAAGAAGCTGAAAAAATGCTTAAAGAAGTAATTGATACAATTATTCAAGGGGGTCAATCATCATGAAAGTCATTTTTTTAAAGGATGTAAAAGGTAAAGGGAAAAAAGGCGAAGTAAAAAATGTAGCAGATGGATATGCTCATAACTTTTTATTAAAAAAGGGATTAGCCGTTGAAGCTACTTCTGGAAATATGAAATCATTAGATAATCAAAAGAAAAAAGAAGAACAATTAGCGAAACAGGAATTGGAAGAAGCAAAAAAATTAAAAGAAGTAATGGAGCAGCTTACGGTTGAAATCAAAGCTAAATCAGGTGAAGGTGGTAGACTATTCGGTTCTGTTACAAGTAAACAAATTGCCGATGCACTAAAGAAAACCCATGATATAAAAATTGATAAACGGAAAATAGAATTAGTAGATGCTATCCGTGCGTTAGGTTATACGAATGTTCCTGTAAAACTTCATACAGTTGTTTCAGCAACATTAAAAGTTCATGTTGTAGAAGGAAATTAATTTTATAGTGAAACGTGGCATTGTGGCTTTTTTCTGTTTAAGGCTCAGTCGAAACTTGAGAAATCCGTACGCCGATGAACAAGGCGCTTCCGCATTTGGTTTCGTCTAGCTTCAGCGCCTATCGTCTAGCGAATTTCTACGTTTTCTCCCTACGATAAGTCAACATCAGCTCGAGAAATCGCTCGCTGTGTTTCCTTTATCTCAGTCGAAAACTACGAAATTCGTACGCCGATGAGCAGTCGCTTTCGCATTTGATGGAAAGAACAGCCACTGTATGAAGTTCTGCTTTGTGTTACAATAGGTTAGTCGAAAAAATGTGGTCATCATTTAACTGATCACATTTTTTCTATAGGTATCATTGTAGAGATCATCCTTCTCATTTTTAGGAGGCTTTGAATAAATGAACGATCTTTTTGTCGATCGAACCCCGCCGCAAAATATAGAAGCTGAGCAGGCAGTAATAGGGGCTATATTTTTAGAACCTAGTGCGATTACGGTTGCGTCTGAAGTATTAATTCCAGAGGACTTCTACCGGAATGCTCACCAAAAGATTTTCCAAACGATGTTAAAATTAAATGATCTAGGAATGGCCGTTGATGTGATTACGGTAACGGAGGAACTAGCCGCTTCTAAAGACTTGGAGGATATCGGTGGTGTATCCTATTTAACTGAATTAGCAGGATCGGTTCCTACAGCGGCTAATATTGAATATTATGCTAGAATCGTAGAAGAAAAATCATTATTACGCCGTTTAATACGTACCGCAACTCAAATCGCGCAAGATGGCTATTCTAGAGAAGATGAAGTGGAAGATTTATTAACAGATGCTGAAAAAAGTATTATGGAAGTCGCCCAACGGAAAAATAGCGGCTCCTTTCATGCGATTAAAGATGTCCTTGTTCGTACGTATGATAATATTGAAATGCTTCATAATCGTAAGGGTGATGTTACAGGAATTCCGACTGGTTTTGCTGAATTAGATCGAATGACAGCTGGATTCCAACGAAATGATTTAATCATTGTAGCTGCCCGTCCATCTGTCGGGAAAACCGCTTTTGCTCTTAATATTGCACAAAATGTTGCGACAAAAACGGATGAAAATGTCGCGATCTTCAGCTTGGAGATGGGAGCGGAACAGCTTGTGATGCGTATGCTTTGTGCGGAAGGAAATATCAATGCTCAAAACCTACGTACAGGGGCTCTAACAGATGAAGATTGGAAGAAGCTGACGATGGCAATGGGAAGTCTTTCAAATGCAGGGATTTATATTGATGATACACCCGGAGTTAGAATTAGTGAAATTCAAGCAAAATGTCGGCGTCTAAAACAAGAGCATGGCTTAGGAATGATCTTAATCGATTATCTTCAATTGATTCAAGGGAGTGGCCGTTCCAAGGAAAACCGGCAGCAGGAAGTGTCTGAAATTTCCCGATCATTAAAAGCGCTTGCCCGTGAATTAGAAGTGCCAGTAATTGCCCTATCACAGCTATCTCGTGGAGTTGAACAAAGACAGGATAAACGTCCGATGATGTCTGACATTCGTGAATCAGGGTCTATTGAGCAAGATGCGGATATTGTCGCCTTTCTTTATCGTGATGATTATTATGACAAAGAGTCTGAGAATAAGAATATTATAGAAATCATTATCGCAAAGCAACGGAACGGTCCAGTTGGTACTGTTCAGCTTGCTTTTGTGAAAGAATATAATAAATTTGTTAACTTAGAAAGAAGATTTGATGATGCATCAGTACCTCCTGGTGCTTGAGGTTCATAAGTAAACAGCCTAGCAATCTTGTGATCTAAAGTTTCATGAATGGTCTTATATCCTTCATGAATTTTGAGATAAGGGATGCTAGGCTTTTTTGTATATTCATGATGAATATATAAAAAAGTTTTTTTTAGAAAAAAAGACTATGAAACTGCTAATATCACGAATGAATGATGAGTAAATTATAAAAATGTTCGTGTTTTTGTTTGACTATCCTCTGTTTTTCCTGTTAAAATAACAATGCTTGAGTCAATTAAATCTTTATAAGGACCTTTTGGAGGTGCAGATCCATGTCTTCTGTAGTCGTAGTTGGAACGCAATGGGGAGATGAAGGGAAAGGAAAAATTACAGATTTCCTTTCAGAAAATGCTGAAGTAGTTGCTCGTTATCAAGGTGGTAACAATGCTGGACATACGATTCGCTTTAATGGTGAAACCTATAAGTTACATTTAATTCCTTCTGGTATTTTTTATAATGAAAAGATTTGCGTGATTGGAAATGGAATGGTTGTTGATCCGAAAGCCCTTGTACAAGAGTTGGAATATTTACATGAGCGTAATATTACAACAGACAATTTACGTATTAGTAATCGTGCCCATATTATTTTGCCTTATCATTTAAAAATTGATGAAGTAGAAGAAGAACGTAAAGGTGATAATAAAATTGGCACAACGAAAAAAGGAATTGGACCGGCCTATATGGATAAAGCTGCACGGATTGGAATCCGTATGGCCGATTTATTAGATTATGAAGTATTTAAAGAAAAGCTATCTCGTAATTTAAAAGAGAAAAATCGTTTATTGGAACGTTTTTATGAAACAGAAGGCTTTCAATTAGAGGATATATTAGATGAATATTATGAATATGGACAACAAGTAAAACAATATGTATGTGATACTTCTGTCGTATTAAATAATGCACTAGATGAAGGTCGGCGTGTTCTTTTTGAAGGAGCGCAAGGGGTTATGTTGGATATTGACCAAGGTACATATCCATTTGTGACATCATCGAACCCTGTGGCAGGTGGAGTCACGATTGGATCTGGGGTAGGTCCATCAAAAATTAACCATGTAGTGGGAGTTTGTAAAGCTTACACATCCCGTGTAGGTGACGGCCCATTTCCAACAGAATTAAAAGATGAGATCGGTCATCAAATTCGTGAAGTTGGTCGGGAGTACGGGACAACAACAGGTCGTCCACGTCGCGTTGGTTGGTTTGACAGTGTCGTCGTCCGACATGCCCGTCGTGTTAGTGGACTGACGGATCTGTCGCTAAATTCGATCGATGTCTTAACCGGAATTGAAACTGTTAAAATCTGTGTAGCCTATCGTTATAAAGGGGAACTCATCGATGAATATCCTGCTAATTTAAAGGTTTTATCGGAATGTGAGCCTGTATATGAAGAACTACCTGGATGGACAGAAGATATTACCGGTTGCAAATCTCTTAATGAATTACCTGAAAACGCCCGACATTATGTAGAAAGAATTTCCCAATTAACAGGGATTCCATTATCGATGTTTTCAGTTGGGCCTGACCGCACACAAACAAATGTCGTTCGCAGTGCATGGAGTTAAAAAGGAATACGAAGGACTAAAACATGTCAATTTTTATCATTGGCATGTTTTTTTATTGTGTAGATTTCTCCGTTTACTTCCTCTGATAAGTCAACATCAGCTCGAAAAATTGCTCGCTGTGTTTCCTTTATCTCAGTCTAAACTTGCGAAATCCGTACGCCGATGATCAAGGCGCTTCCGCATTTGATGACGTCTAGCTTCAGCGCCTATCGGCTAGCGAATTTCTGCGTTTTCTCCCTACGATAAGTCAACATCAGCTCGAAAAATCACTCGCTGTGTTTCCTTTATCTCAGTCTAAACTTGCGATATTCGTACGCCGATGATCAAGGCGCTTCCGCATTTGTTCATACCCAGTGAATTCAGCATGGTATAATTAAGAAAAAATAATGTTGAACAAGAGTTTTGGAGGTAAAATGAATAATAAAAATAAAACCGTTGTCCGTTCAATGGCGATCTTAAACTTATTTATGGACCATGCTGAATTATCATTTCAAGAGATTATTGATCTGTCTGGTATCCCGAAGACATCTGTCTATCGAATGCTTATGTCGTTAGAAGAAATGGGCTTTCTAGAAAAAGGGGAAGACTCGAAGTATCGTTTAGGTTTACTACTTCTCAAATTTGGTCATCTTGTTTCCTCAAGATTGGATATTAGACAAATTGCGTACCCGATCATGAAAGATTTGCATGATGATGTAGGAGAAGCGGTCAATCTCATCATTAAGCAAAATGATGAGGCCATTTATATTGAAAAAATTGATACAAATCAAAAAGTCCGTTTATATACAGCAATAGGAAGAAGAAGTCCCTTATATGCAGGCGCTTGCTCACGGGTCATCTTATCTTATTTACCAGAGCAAGAGATTCGTCATTATATAGAATCGATTCAATTGGAAGCCTTTGCAAACGGCACGATTACCGACAAAAAGCAATTATATGAAACGATTTTTGAGGCACAAAAGAATGGATATACCATTAGTTATTCAGAGCTTGAAAATCATACGGCAGCAGTAGCAGCTCCTATTTTTGACCATAAAGGCGACATAGCTGCCGGGATCAGTATTGCAGGACTTGAAGCGAATTACCAAAAAGGTCATGTTCAAGTCCTAATCGAAAAGGTAAAAGAAGCAGCTAGACAAATTTCAAAACGATTAGGATATAAAGAATAGCAAAGTTCGAGTAGACGATCTTTACCTTGGATGACAAGGACACCCTCTTATAGTGTCGGAGGGTGTTTTTATTCTAACTTAGAATAAGTCTTTGAAATCCGTACGCCAGTCATGTGGCGCTTATGCTTTTGTTCTTTTAAGACGTAATCCAACTTTAATTTCGTCCATCATTTTTTCTTTTTCTAGCATGAGTTGTACGGCTTCCAAAAGTGATACCTCTTCAAAGTAAATGGTGGCCATCGGTTGTAATTGGGCAAGATGACATAAGTCAGCCGTTATCACATGGCTGATTTTCGGATACCCTCCTGTAGTTTGACGATCGGCCATTAAAATGATGGGATCACCACTTGGTGGCAACTGAATCGTTCCAAATGTAACCCCTTCTGAAAGCATTTCTACCTCCGCTGTAAGGGAAAGGGAAGGTCCTTCTATTCGGTAGCCCATGCGATCGGCATTAGAAGTGACCTTGAATGGATGATGAAAGAACTCCTCTTTACTCTTCGCCTGTAGATGGTCAAATTCCGTACCTTTTATGACCCGAATCTGCTGGGTTTGTTCTGTATGAATGAGCGGATGATAATTGACCATCCAATGGTTGCCACTATGTTGAATTTCCTTTAATAGATCTTGTTGTGCCTTCCCTAATTTATTACATTCAATAACATCCCCCTTTTGAAGTGCTCTCCCTTTGTATCCACCTATCTCAGCACGTAAATAAGTACTTTTACTTCCCATAATATTTGAGATAGAAAGTCCCCCTGCGAATGAGATATATGCCCGACACCCTTTTTTCGCAGATTTAAAATGTAAGGTCGATCCTTTTTTCACCCAAATCGGTCTCCACATGACAGCTTTCTTTCCGTCCATAGTAGCTTGGAGATCTCCCCCGGTTATGGCAATCACCATGTCCTTTTCAAATTGGATTTTCGTGCCGAATAAGGTGACTTCAAGTACAGCTTCTTCTTCAGAGTTACCAACTAATAAGTTTGCTAGTCTAAGAGAATAACTGTCCATTGCTCCCCCAACTACCACGCCATATTTTTGAAACCCCATTCTACCTAAATCTTGCACGGTTGTGAGTACACCTGGATTTAATATTTTTATAGACATTCACTCATCTCCCTATAGCGGTCAAATTCTTCTTGGGAAATAGACACAAATCGAATCTTATCCCCGGGATGCAATAATGTAGGGGAAGATTTACTTGGGTGGAATAATGAAAGCGGTGTTCGACCGATGATTTGCCATCCACCAGGGGTTTTTAGAGGGTAAATACCAGTCTGCTTCCCTGCGATTCCGACAGACCCTTGCTCAATCGATAAACGGGGGGTTTTTTTTCGAGGGGTGGCAATTATTTCATCCATTCCTCCTAGAAAAGGAAATCCTGGGGCAAATCCAAGCATATATACAAGATATTCCTCTCGTGAATGAATCATAATGACTTCTTCCACTGAAAGATTATGATATTGAGCTACATACTCTAAATCCGGCCCATATTTACCACCGTATAGTACAGGAATATCGATGCATCTTTCTTGTTGATTTGTTTCTATATCTAATTGTTTGATCACTTTCTTCACATAATGACAGACGAATTCATATGGAGTTAAATTCGCGGGGGCATTTTGGCAGACAATAATTGGATGGTAGAAAATTGTCACATTATTGTAAGCGGGAACAGACTCAATAAATCCTGTAAAAGGGTGACAATTCATCCATTCTGATAAGGCATATACCCTCTTTTGAATATTGGGATGTATTCCAATACCAATTTGAACAATCAATGCTGAATCCCCTAATGGTTTAAAAACGGCTTCTGCTAGTAGCTTCTCTTGGTGATCACTCATGTAAAAACCTCCTATTGTTTCATATAACGGTACTGAAGTTCCCTATTTTGGTTTTATAAAAATATTATATAAATCTGAAATGGGAAAAAACAAGTGTATTCTAATTATTATCTGATAATTTTTTATTTGGGTACTATTCGCTAAAAATAATTTATGATAAAATTATTTTATTATTCAAAACTCAATTTCCGTAAATCGGAACAACAGTATGAATGATCATCCTTCTGTTTAATGGGTAAAATATTCTGGTTTATTACATCTGAATAAAGGAACGAACATCTTCAAAAGAGGAGGAATGGCCTTGTATAAAGTCGATTTGAATTGTGATTTAGGAGAAAGCTTTGGGAGATATCGACTTGGGGAAATGAAACAAATACTGAAGTATGTGACATCGGCTAATATTGCCTGTGGATTTCATGCAGGGGATCCTAGTGTCATGAAAGAGACAGTAAAACTTGCACTAGACCATCATGTAAAGATTGGTGCTCACCCGGGGCTCCCTGATTTGAATGGATTTGGAAGAAGAGAAATGAACATTACCCCTAATGAGGCCTATGATATGGTGATTTATCAAATAGGGGCACTTCAAGGTTTTTTATCTGTCCACAATGCAACAATGCAACATGTCAAACCACATGGTGCTCTTTATAATATGGCAGCAAGAGATCCTAAACTAGCAAAGGCGATTGCCCAAGCGGTATATGATGTTTCCCCATCGATCATATTATTCGGTTTGTCTGGAAGTGAATTAACAAAGGCGGGAGAGAAGATTGGACTCCAAACCGCTCATGAAGTATTTGCTGACCGTACGTATCAAGCGGATGGCCGTTTAACGTCCCGCTCACAGCAAGATGCCTTAATAACAGATAAGGAGAAGTCAGTCTTACAAGTAGTGAAAATGGTCAAAGAGGGAAAAGTGATTTCTCAACAGCAGACAGAAGTTCCGCTGAAAGCTGATACAGTTTGTCTTCATGGGGACGGAGAACAAGCACTTTCCTTTGCCCAGTATATTCGAGGGACTCTGGAAAAAAATAGGGTTACAGTTTCTGCATTTCAAGCTTAGAAAGGAGAGCATCATATGAAAAAACAAGAAACTGCAAAGAAAAGTATTAGGAATAATCGGGGCGTTCTATTAGGGGCAGCCTTTTTGATGGCCACCTCTGCTATTGGACCAGGTTTTTTAACGCAAACGACTGTATTCACTCAAGAATTAGCAGCTAGTTTTGCCTTTGTTATTTTAATCGCTTTGCTTTTAGATATTTTTGCTCAAATGAATGTATGGAGAATTATTGCCGTATCAGGTAAGCGAGGGCAAGAGATTGCTAATATGGTGTTACCTGGCTTAGGGATATTTTTAGCTGTTCTGATTGTATTTGGTGGACTCGCCTTTAATATTGGAAATGTCGCGGGTGCAGGCTTAGGGCTCAATGCCATGCTTGGGATCGATCCTGTTTGGGGAGCTGTGATTAGTGCTGCCTTTGCCATTTTTATTTTTGTTGTAAAAGAAGCTGGAAAGGCAATGGACAGAATTGCCCAAATTGCTGGGTTTGTCATGATTATCTTAATGGTGTTTGTCGCCTTTACAACCTCTCCTCCTGTTGGGGAAGCTGTGATCAACGCTATTAAACCAGAAAAAATTAGTATCCTTGCAATAGTAACACTTGTTGGGGGGACAGTGGGTGGCTATATTACATTTGCAGGAGGACACCGCCTTTTAGATGCAGGAATTAAAGGAGTTGAATCCTTACCAGAAGTGACGAAAAGTTCCGTTTCAGGAATTGTAATTGCCACAATTATGCGTCTTGCACTGTTTTTAGCTGTTTTAGGGGTTGTATCCCAAGGTCTACAAATTGATCCTTCTAATCCTCCAGCATCTGTATTCCAATTAGCTGCTGGAAATATTGGGTATAAAATTTTTGGAGTAATTATGTGGGCAGCTGCCATCACATCTGTCGTAGGAGCCGCCTATACCTCTGTCTCCTTTATTCGTACTTTCCACCCTAAATTAGAACAATATCATAATTGGATCATCATTCTGTTTATCTTTATCTCTACATTTATTTTTGCCATTATTGGACGACCTGTTAAAGTGCTGATACTTGCAGGAGCATTAAATGGGTTAATTTTACCAGTCGCATTAGGAACGTTATTAATTGCTGCCTATAAGAAGCAGATTGTCGGAACATATAAGCACCCATTATGGCTTACTATTTCAGGTGGTCTTGTCGTCGTAATCATGGGATATTTGGGAATCATGACTTTATTTGAACAAATTCCTTTATTATTTAAATAGACGACCTTCATTATAAAGGGGGATTTGACATGAAACCGTTTGAAGACATGCATCCGAGTGAAATAAGAAAACAAATACGTGAACAGAAGATTACAGGTACAACTGCCGGGATGGCAAAAGGGTATACACAAGCGAATTTAGTTATTTTGAAAAAGCAAGATGCTTTCGACTTTTTACTATTTTGTCAACGAAACCCAAAACCTTGTCCATTGCTAGATGTAACAGAACCAGGGAATTATCATCCTGTTAAACTAGCGAAGCATGGGGATATTCGTACAGATTTGCCAAAATACAGAATTTACCGAGATGGGGTTCTTATCAAAGAGACGACCCAGATCATCGATGAGTGGGAGGATGATATGGTTGGATTTTTGATTGGGTGCAGCTTTACGTTTGAAGGTTCATTAATCGAAAATGGCATTCCAATTCGACATATAGATGAAAATAGCAATGTCCCAATGTACAAAACGAATATTCTTTGTGAAAAAGCTGGTTTATTTGAAGGGCCACTTGTAGTGAGTATGCGTCCAATGACATATAAGAATGCAATTAGATCGATACAAATTACGAGCCGTTTTCCTTCTGTGCACGGGGCACCGATTCATATTGGTGACCCGAGTGAAATTGGGATAGTAGATTTAAATTCCCCTGATTTTGGTGATGCAGTACCGATGAAAGAAGATGAAATTCCGGTTTTTTGGGCTTGTGGAGTTACGCCACAAGCCGTCGCCTTACAAAGTAAACCAACAATTATGATTACTCATGCTCCGGGCCATATGTTTATTAGCGATGTGAGAGATGAGAATTATAGCATTTTATAAGTTCCTTAGAGAAATGCACCAAACCCATTCTAAAAGGGAAGAATCACGGTGTTTTTCTCTTAAAAATTCACCAATTTAATATGAAATAAAACATGATATTATAAAAAATATTATATTTCGACAAAAAACTATTGTACTTTTCTATATATGCATGGTATTATTAGAAACGTCGTCACATTCTGAAATTTTAATTTCCGATAGTTGACACAGTACATAGTATGAGCCATTAGCTCAGTTGGTAGAGCATCTGACTTTTAATCAGAGGGTCGAAGGTTCGAGTCCTTCATGGCTCACCATTATCTTTTGGCCCGTTGGTCAAGCGGTTAAGACACCGCCCTTTCACGGCGGTAACACGGGTTCGAATCCCGTACGGGTCATGTTCATGATATTTATTGGGATGAACAACAAGTAAACTTTTAGGTCCGGTAGTTCAGCTGGTTAGAATGCCTGCCTGTCACGCAGGAGGTCGCGGGTTCGAGTCCCGTCCGGACCGCCACTCTACTTTCCTTTTTCACTGAGATTCTATGATTCATAGAAAAAGGGAATTTATATAAATGTTGGCTCAGTAGCTCAGTCGGTAGAGCAAAGGACTGAAAATCCTTGTGTCGGCGGTTCGATTCCGTCCTGAGCCACTTCAAAGAAGCATTGCGATGACAAGTCTCTCGTAATGCTTCTTTTTTACTTTCTAGGAAACTATAAAATTTTGAACTGTGAATAAGCCTTTAAAAATATGGTCCATGGCAAGTCTTCAGCATCTATCGGCTTTTTGATTTGTTCTATTACCTTTATATAAAGTAAAGGTTAGCTATATTGTATTTGATTGGAGGCTAGGTCATATTAAAACCTCTTCCTGTTGTTTTTTGTCGGGAAGGGTGTCGATTCGGGTCATTATTTCCTGAGAAATATCGAATAACCCCAAAATTCCCTTGCAAAATTGACAGGACTTTTTTTGTTCCACCCCAACTTAATGGACTAGGTTCTCATCTAAATAATGTTTTACATTATAATAAATGGATCATGATTTAAGACAAAGGAAAAAATAAGTTTAGAAATGAAATTATGTTCAAATGCGATGAAACTGATATACTTATATAAGGGTCTCAATATAAGATTGTGGTTATCAACCAGGCGTTATTAGTAGAAAAAGTAATCCAACTTAAAATGAGAAGCTCGATTAGTCCAGAGTAAAGATCGAATTTTGATTATGTCTATTGCCATATCTTTATCCCTTTTAGACATAGTTTTTTAGAAAAAAGTCATTCGTTAAAAAATGAATATCGTTTAAATATATGAGGATGAATGTACAGATTTTAATAGAAATGAGGAGAGTTTTGTATGGATAAGAAAATTCTTGTGATAGATGATGAAAAGCCGATTGCGGATATTCTTCAATTTAATTTGAAGAAAGAGGGATATGAAGTTCAATGTGCATATGACGGAGATGAGGCATTGCAAGTAGTGGAGGAATTTCAACCAGATATGGTGTTATTAGATATTATGCTTCCAAAGCGGGATGGGATGGAAGTGTGCCGTGAAATCCGAAAAAAATATGAAATGCCTATTATCATGTTAACAGCTAAAGACTCGGAGATTGACAAAGTACTTGGGTTAGAGCTGGGAGCGGATGATTATGTGACAAAACCTTTTAGTACAAGAGAATTAATTGCAAGGGTAAAAGCAAATCTGCGCCGCCATCAACATAATGCCTCCCAAACTGCAGAAGAGGATGAGACGAATGAAATTACAGTTGGTTCTTTAACCATTCATCCAGATGCTTATATTGTTTCAAAACGAGGGGAAATGATTGAATTAACCCATCGGGAGTTTGAGTTATTACATTATTTAGCCAAGCATATTGGACAAGTCATGACAAGGGAACACTTGTTGCAAACAGTTTGGGGCTATGATTATTTTGGAGACGTTCGAACAGTCGACGTAACTGTCCGAAGACTGCGCGAGAAAATTGAAGATAACCCTAGTCATCCGGTATGGATCGTGACTAGAAGAGGTGTTGGCTACTATCTACGTAATCCTGAACAGGAGTAATCTATATGAGAAGATTCAAATTTTTGCGGTCCATTCAATTTAAATTTGTCTTAATATACGTTCTTCTTATATTGTTTGCCTTGCAGACGATTGGCGTATATTTTGTACAAGAACTTGAGCAGAAATTGGTGACAAATTTTAAAACGGCATTAAAAGAACGGGTGAATTTACTCGAATATAATTTGCGTGAAGAAATGGTGAAGGAACGCGATGAAGAATCGCCTACTTTGGAACAGGATATTCGAAGCATTTTAGGCGATTTCGCCGCCCCAGATATTTCTGAGGTTCGTGTGATTGATGGTCGCTATCGAATTATTGGGACGTCTGATGAAAACCGACAAGATATAGTAGGTCAACGGATGACAGAAATTGCGATCAAACGAACGATTGCGGTCGGGGAAGAAGAAGATAAAATATTTATTGATAAAAAGACCCATCATCGAATTTGGGTATATACCTCCCCAATCGTGTACAACAAAGAAGTCATCGGTGTCATTTATGTTGCTGCAAAGGTAGAAAATGTGTTCGGACAAATGAGTGAAATTAATGAAATCTTTATTTCTGCAACGATCATTGCACTTGGGGTAACGGCTGTATTAGGATTTCTAGTTGCTCGTACGATCACAAGACCGATAAGTGACATGAAAAAGCAAGCAGTTGCTATGGGGAAAGGAAATTTCTCTCGAAAAGTTAAGGTGTATGGACAGGATGAAATTGGACAACTCGCTATTTCCTTTAACCATTTGACGAAACAACTACAAGAAGCTCAAGCAACAACAGAAGGAGAACGACGTAAACTTTCCTCTGTTTTATCCTATATGACGGATGGAGTCATTGCGACCGATCGAAAAGGAAGAATTATTTTAATCAATGAACCAGCCGCTAAGCTCTTAAATGTTTCACGTGAAACGCTTATTTCCCAACCAATTTTGCCCGTACTTGGGTTAGAAGAGCATTATAGCTTTGAGGATTTGTTGAATGAACAGGACTCTGTCATTTTGGATTATAGTACGCAAGAAGGCCCTTATATCCTCCGGGCAAATTTTTCGATTCTTCAAAAGGAAACAGGGTTTGTGAATGGACTGATCACAGTGCTTCATGATATTACTGAACAGGAAAAAATCGAAATGGAGCGGCGGGAATTTGTGGCCAATGTTTCTCATGAATTAAGAACTCCATTAACAACGATGCGAAGTTATTTAGAGGCATTAGCAGATGGAGCTTGGAAAGATGAAGAAATCGCTCCCCATTTTCTAAATGTAACGCAAAATGAGACCGAACGAATGATCCGACTTGTGAATGATTTATTACAGTTATCCAAAATGGACAGCAAGGATTATCAATTTCAGAAAACAAAAGTGGATTTCGTGAAGTTTTTCAGTGGAATTATTGAGCGTTTTGAAATGACAAAAGAACAAAATGTAACATTTAAACGAAACCTCCCTCAAAAACCGATTTATGTAAAGATCGATCAGGATAAATTAACACAGGTTCTCGATAATATTATTTCGAATGCGTTAAAATATTCTCCTGAGGGTGGAAAAGTGACCTTTAGTGTAGAGAAGCGCCAACAATTCATTGAAATTAGCGTGAAAGACCAAGGAATGGGAATACCGAAGAAAAATGTAGACCGGATTTTTGAACGATTTTATCGTGTCGATAAAGCCCGCACTCGTAAAATGGGGGGAACGGGCTTAGGTCTTGCCATTGCAAAAGAAATGATTACAGCTCATGGAGGCCAAATTTGGGCAACAAGTATGGAAGGGAAAGGAACAACCATCTATTTTACACTTCCATATGAGCCTTCTGAAGGGGAGGGACGATGATGAAATATGAAAAAATCAAATCAATGCTCCTCACCATTTTAGTCATCATTAGTATTTCACTTACATGGAATATTTGGACGTATCAGCCTAATTATGAGACGATTGATAATGGGTATGTCTATGATGCCCCCATTAGTGAAAGTCGTGATATCTCCAGTTTAATAAAGCCCTATAAAGTGATTTTTCACTTAAATGATGCTCATTATGGAACGGTAAAAGAGCGAGATATCGATGGAATCCTTAGCGAAATCAACAAATGGGGATTTTATAACTTCCGAAATATTACGAATACTTTATCTGAACGGGATTTCCATCGATTGATGACTGAAAGGAGCCAAGTGGAAATCATCTTTCCTACCCCCATTCCGTTACAAACGTATAAAGGGGTATTGAATTTTGAGGATAGAAACCTTCCAAAGGCTCATTTTGATCGAATTGCGATTAATTCTGTTGGGATCAATGAAAACAAAACCGTTGTTTATTTTATTTCCTTAAAAGATCGAACGGTTTTTGAAAGTAATGTGAGTTCTTCAACTTTGGCTAATTTTAAAAATAGGTTCATGAACAAGGCCCATACGTATTCGAAATACATGGATTATAAGGTGCACGATCATTATACGATTTATTTACCTGAAAAAGCACAAACATTAACTAGAAATAAATCGATCCCAAATAGTTTGGACCCTGAAAAATTTAAAGATGCGCTTTTTAATAACCCTTATTATGTAAAAAGGGCGGTCAAAGCGAATGGAGAAGAATATACAGATAGTTATAGTTTGATGCGTGTTAATTATACGAATAATATGATTTTCTATGTGAATCCTGCCCAGGAGATAGAAGCAGAAAAGCAAACTCCTTCAAATGAATTAATTGAGAAAAGTATAAAGTTTGTGAATGAACATGCAGGTTGGTCAGATAAATATCGCCTATTTGATGTGAATCCAGGTGATCCCATTGTTAGCTACCGGTTGTTTATTGAAGGTTATCCAGTTTTTAATGAGGAAGGCATGGCGGAGATTTTACAATTTTGGGGGAAAGAACAGATTTATAAATATGTACGCCCATATTTTATATTGGATACATTTTTGCCAACAGAAGACACGGAAATGGAGTTACCTCCAGGAAGTGAAGTCATTAAGATGGTGGAGAATCAGAAGGGATTTAATCCTAGTATGTTAGAGGACATTACCATAGGTTATAAGCTGATGCATGATCCACAAACTCCAAAAATTCTTGTATTGGAACCAGCTTGGTTTTATAAATACAATGAGAAATGGTTGCCGGTTGTAACGAATGAGGAGATGGGAGGTAACCAAAATGGAATGGGGTAAAACGAAAACCATCTTTATTATCGTTTTTTTGATTTTGGATATTTTCCTGCTAACTGTTTTTATTAAGAAACATAGTGCAAGTCAATTTGAAATTATTACGGAAACATCCATTGAAGATAAACTGAAAGTGGATAATATTGACTACAACAAGACATTGCAAAATGAAGTGGGGAAAGCCCCATTAATTACGGCAAAAACCAAAACATTTACGAAGAAGGAAATAGAACTCTTAAATAGGCAGAAGATCACATTATCCAATGATCAAACGATTTTGTCAGCAAAGTTAGACAAGCCCTATAAATTAAACAAACTAAAAAAAGACGAGATTGAATCTTTTGTGAAAAATTTTGTTTTATATGGGGAGCATTATCAACTTTGGGACTACGATAAAGATTTAAAGAAAATTACTTTATACCAACATTTCAAGGGACATCTTCTTTTCATAAATATAAGTGGACAGCTAACGTTGAAATTATCGGACGATGACGAAATTATTGGGTATGAACAAACCCTCCTAGAAGGCATGGAGGAAAACGGGAAAGAGGAAGTTCTTCCAGCCATTCAAGCAGTGAAAACATTGTATAAGAATGGCATGTTGAAGCCTAATAGTGAAATTTCCGAAGTGGATTTAGGGTATTATACATTAGTTCAATTCACGGAATCACAAGTGTTATCACCTACATGGCATTTTGCGGTGAAATACAAGGGGGACGTGGAGCATTATTTTATTAATGCATTTGATGGTTCTCTTAATCAAAAGGAAAAAGAGTCTTAAATAATGGAGTGAATGTAATGGGAATGCAGTTTAGTGTTCTTGCGAGCGGAAGTACGGGAAATGCAACATTTATTGAAACGGAAGAACACTCCTTTTTAGTCGATGCAGGCTTTAGCGGAAAAAAGATGGAATCTTTGTTTTCACAAATTGACCGGAAAATAAGTGATTTATCAGGAATTTTTGTTACTCATGAACATAGTGACCATATTAAAGGAGTTGGCGTACTCGCTCGGAAATATAAGTTGCCCATTTACGCGAATGAAAAAACTTGGCGGGCGATGGATCGGTTAATTGGGGACGTGCCAACAGAACAGAAATTTATCTTTAATATGGAATCTGTTAAGTCGTTTGGAGATTGTGATATTGAATCATTTGGAGTGTCACATGATGCAGCAGAGCCGATGTTTTATGTGTTCCGTCAGGGAGGAAAAAAATTAGTGCTGATTACCGATACAGGGTATGTAAGTGATCGGATGAAAGGGACGATTCGTGACGCAGATATTTACATATTTGAAAGCAACCATGATGTGCAAATGTTGCGGATGTGTCGATATCCATGGAATATTAAACGCAGAATTTTGAGTGATATTGGACATGTTTCCAATGAAGACGCAGCGATTGCGATGAGTGAGGTCATTGGAGATAATACGAAGCAAATTTATTTAGCTCATTTAAGTTTGGATAATAATATGAAAGATCTAGCAAGAATGAGTGTCTCCCAAACGCTAGAACATAAGGGAATTATCGTTGGTGAACAAGTTGAATTATGTGACACAGATCCCAAAAACCCCACCGCTTTAACAGCTGTTTAACATTTTAATTATCAAAAGAAAAGGAGAAAGAGTTTTTTATTAGGTCTTACTCTTTTTCTTTTTTTATTTATGTAAAAGGATGATTGGGTAACACTAAACAAGAAGGAGTTTTAAGCGCATTAATTGAAAAATTTATCATTCGAGTTATAATTTTTTCTAAGAGAGATTGATTAGAGAAAGGATGGTTGATGTGGGCTATTACGACGGAGATGATAACAGAAATCGAAGCCAAAAGGGAAGTAAAGGTGGGTATGTATTAGCGAGTCTAGTCGGAGTGATTTTGGGTGCGATCCTTGTCATCGTTGTGTTACCGAAAATATTTGGTTATAATCTTTTACCCTATGATGCAAACCCTGATTATAATTTAGAGGAAACGGACAAAGATAAACATCAACAAGTAAAACACGTTAAGCTTGATGTAACAACCGATGTAACAGATGCGGTAGAAAAAGCAAAAGATACCGTAGTCGGAATCTCTAATATGCAATCAGCTAGTTTTTGGGGGGATGAAGGACAGAAAGAAGCAGGTACTGGTTCTGGAGTCATTTACAAAAAAGAGGGAGATAAAGCGTACATAGTGACAAACTTTCATGTCATAGAGGGAGCGGAACAACTGGAAGTTACTTTATCCGATGGAACCAAAATCCCTGCGAAAATTCGCGGTGGAGATATTTGGACCGATTTGGCTGTTCTTGAGGTAGACGGTAAAAAGATTAATAAAATAGCGCAATTTGGCAATTCTGATTCATTAAAGCCTGGAGAACCTGTTATTGCGATTGGAAATCCATTGGGACTAGCCTTTTCTGGGTCAGTAACAAATGGAATTATATCTGGTTTGGAACGGACGATTCCGGTTGATATTAACCGAGATGGAGTGGAAGATTGGCAAGCAGAAGTTATCCAAACAGATGCAGCCATCAATCCTGGTAATAGTGGTGGAGCACTTGTAAATATTGCTGGTCAAGTGGTTGGAATCAATTCAATGAAAATCGCCCAACAAGCTGTCGAGGGGATTGGATTATCTATTCCAATTAATTTTGCCAGACCGATCATTGAGGATTTAGAAAAGTATGGGGAAGTAAAGCGACCTGCTATGGGAGTCACTTTACGAAATGTGAACGAGATCTCAGCCTATCATCAACAAGAAACATTGAAACTTCCTTCTAATGTGAAAGAAGGTGTTATGGTAGAGCAAGTTGTTCCTAATTCACCTGCAGCTCAAGCGGGATTAAAGGAATTAGATGTGATCGTCGGTCTTGATGATCATAAGGTCCAGGATATCATTTCATTACGAAAATATTTATATACGAAGAAAGATGTTGGGGACAGCATTCAAGTGAAGTTTTATCGTGGTGGCAAGCTGAAAGAAGCAACGGTCAAACTAACATCTGAAAAAACGTTATAAGAATAGATGGATAAGCAGAAAAGAAGTAAATTTCCTTTCTGCTTATTTTTTTCTGTTTTTTTGTATGATAAGATGGCGAAGGATAAAAGCGAGCGAATGTATGGGCAAAAGAAATAAATACTTTAAAGAAGGAAGGTGCGTTATGTCATGATTTATTGCTGTGAAGAACATGTGGAATTAGCTATAGATATTGTTGTGGATGAGCATGAAGTGGCCCCAATAATCGAAAAGGTCGAAGAAGGCGGAAATTTATCCACAACCTGTGAATATTGTCGAAATAGAGCCGTATATCTTGTGGGGAACTAATATTCCTATACAGAATGTGGATAGAAAATGTGGATATGTGGATAAGTCCTGTGGATATATTGTTTGTAAAGTGAGGAGAACTTGTGAATATCTCAATCGTAACCGTTGGAAAATTAAAAGAAAAATATTTAAAACAAGGAATCGACGAATATTTAAAAAGATTATCAGCCTATGCCAAAATCAATATCATCGAACTTCCAGATGAAAAAGCCCCAGAAAACCTAAGCGCAGTCGAAATGACCCAAATTAAACAAAAAGAAGGAGCACGCATCCTAGCCAAAATTAGCGACGACACCCACGTCATCGCCCTTGCCATCCAAGGAAAAATGAAAACATCCGAAGAACTAGCAAGCACCCTCGACCAATTGGCCACCTACGGAAAAAGCAAACTCGCCTTTGTGATAGGCGGATCCCTAGGACTAAGCGAAGAAGTCATGAAGCGAGCAAACGAAAGCCTCTCTTTTTCCAAGATGACCTTTCCACACCAGCTGATGAGGCTGATTTTAGTGGAACAAGTGTATCGAGCGTTTCGGATTGTGAGGGGGGAACCGTATCACAAATAGAGGCAAAAAAAGATGTAGATATGGTGGTATTTTGTTGTCGGAAGCGGGTAAGGGTTGGGAAAATGCAACTTCATTATCAGTTTCACGAAACAATAGATGTATCAGTGTAAACGTCTTCGATATATTGATCTCCGTAAAATCGAAATCCAGTTGAACCTGATGAATAGTTCTTGAACGATTCTCCAGTTGTCGTATTGAAATTTTATCTACGAGTAGCTGGAGCAACTGCTTTTTTCCTTCTCTTGAAGAGTGTTGATAGACTTCTAAAAACTTTTCTAATAGAAAGTGAACCAATTCATGTGGTATGACTTTTGCATCAGATGAACTTAGTTGTGTACTGAGTTCATTTTTCTTTTGTTCCAATTGCATTTTTTCTTTCGCAACCTGTTGAAGTCGTTCTTGTAGGATGGCAACAGGGAAAAGGTTTTGTTCAAATGCTTCTAAATACTTTTCTTGAAGCTGTTGTATGTCTATTAGTTTCTTTTCAATTTGTTCTAAATCCCTCTTAAGTACGGAAATGGAGTGAATAGATTGCTTATTTAAAGATTGAATTGTTGAGACGAAGTATTCCTTGTTGGCAAGGAAATTTACAATTCGCTCAAACACTTGATTTTCCGCTTCATATGCTTTGATACCATTAGATCTACAGGCAGATGACCCTTTATTATGGAAGTCAGAACAGACATAATAACGATGTTTTCGTTTTGTCCCATCTTTGCGTGTATAGGTAGTAATAGAAGGAACCATACCTTGCCCACAGTTAGGACAACGAAGAAGACTACTTAATAAAAACGGCTCATTTGATTGGCGTTGCTTAAATGACTTGCTCTTTCTTCTGGCTTGCACCAAATGCCAAAGTTCCTCGGTAATAATGGCTTCGTGTTTGCCATCTACAAGAATAGGATTGGGATTTTTACCTTTCCGTCGCTTTGTATCCCAGTTTTCAACTTTAAGCCAACTGATCTTTCCAACATAAATGGGATTATCTAATATTTGAGCGACCCCATTGATAGAAAAGTATCTGTTTCTTTTTGTCCGAAAGCCATGCTTGTTTAAGTGGTTTGCAATTGCTTTTAATCCTTTTCCTGAAAGGTATAGCTCATAGATAAGTTGTACAACTTTTGCTTCTTTTTCATTGATAACAAGTTCCTTTTTAACAGAATCGTAGCCAAAGCAGACCCCGCCGTTCCAGGACCCTTCCAAAGCACGCTGTTTCATGCCAAGTTTTACATTTTCTGACAGTGTATTGCGTTCCATTTCGGCAATGGAAGCCATTAATTGCACAACAAGTCGGCCGATGGGACTTCCAGTGTCAAAGTTCTCTGAGTAAGAGATAAATTTAACACTATTTTCTTCAAACTTATCCAGCACAGTCAGTGTATCTAACATGTTACGGGATAGCCGAGAGATTTTCCAAACAAGAACGGCATCGAACTCATCTTTCTCCACGTCAACCACCAATTGTTGCATAGCGGGGCGACCTGAAATGTTTTTACCACTGACCCCTTCATCGACATATTCTTTTACCACTTGCCAACCATACAGACCTGCATAATTGCGAAGGGTTTGTAGTTGAGCTGTAATACTGTAACCCTCTGTTGCCTGCTCTTCCGTAGAGACACGACAATAAATTGCGACTCGTTTTATTTCATTCATTAAAATGCCTCCTTTCGATAACAGTGTATAATGGAAAAAGAAAAAGGGAAAGAATGTTCTCTTTCCCAACAGAGAAATTATATTATGACACAAGTTTTGAAATAGAATTTATTTCAAAGTGATAATTGATTTGTTTCACGACCCTTTTCACTCTCTTTTTCCCAAGGGGAACGGTTGTAACTTGAATATCTTGAATGATTTCCTTCAATAGCTCCTTTTTCTTTATATCATCTAATGACTGAAAAAACTGTTCAAAGTTATCTAAAATGTTATTAACAATTAACCCTACATTCAAATTATTTTCTAATTCAATGCTTGATTCCACTCTTTTTAGTTTATCATTGATATCCCTCTCGGAACTTTGTAAATGACTAAGTTGATCGGAAAATGCGTCTTCGTCAATTATCTGTTTGTAAAATAAATCGAATAACTGCTTTTTATTTGTTTGTAATTCCTTTAATCGCTTTTTAAAGAATTTTATTTGCTCATGTTTGGGTTGTATATCTAACTTTAATTGGGAGGATAATTTCGAAGATAGGAATATTCTTATTTCGGTGGCTTTTAATTTCGAGGATAGTTCAGTGAGGACTTTCTGTTCAGCATCGTTTTTATTGATTAAATTTGCTTTACATAAACCTTTATTCTTATTTTGACTGCATTGATAATAAAGATATTTGCCACCTGATGATTTGTGCTGAACCATTGAAGAATTGCATTCTGGACATTTAAGGAAACCAGATAAAAAGTATGAACCCTTATGAATTTTAACAGGCTGATAGCTACGTTTACTATAAGAGCTTTGTGCTTTAAACCATTGCTCTTCACTAATAATTGCGTGGTGTTGCCCTTTGTAAATTTTCCGTTCTTTCCCTTTTTCACCCCATCGTATAAAACCAGCGTAAATAGGGTTGGTTACGATTGATTTTATAGAAAAGATACTCCAACTTCTTGAATTATCTTCATCCGAAGTATAATGGTTATTCAGATAGGAGGCGATTTTTTTATATCCCCATCCATCTACCACATACCTATCAAAAATAAATCTAACAATTTTCGCTTCAGCTTCATTAATTTGAAGCTTCTTTGCAGGTGTAGAAGAATAACCAAACACCCTTCCGCCGTTAAAAAGGCCCTTTTCCGCACGTTCTTTCATTCCATTTTTACAATGGAATAAAATGTTCCGTCGTTCGTTCTCTGCCATTGCAAATAAAACCTGGAGTAAAAGTATAGATCCCTCCGTTTCAGTGTTAATTCCTTCAGAAATACTAACCAAGTAGTGACCCTTTTTGTGGATTTCATCTAATAAACACATTGCTTCTTTCAAATTACGAGCAAACCGATCCAGCTTCCATACAACAATATAGATAGATTCCTTCTCATTAGAAAGAACGTCATGAAGGAGTTGCCTAAATTCAGGTCTTTCTTTTATAGAAGATCCAGAACCTGATCCCTCATTGTAGATTTTCAGTAATTCAAAATTGGCATACTCGCAATGTCTTCTTACTTCCCGATCTTGCTTAGGAATAGAATAGCCATCAAGTTGAATATCTGTACTTACCCTTAAATAACCAACTGCTTTTTTCAAGATACTTTCTCCTTTCTTTCTGTTGTCTTTTGATATTCATCGAGATTGTCGATAATCAAATCCACAAGTAGGTGTAGAAAGTTATTTGCCTTTATTTTTTGTTTATCTTTTTCGCCAAAAATCAGTTCTTTATAATGGGTGTCGAAGTCAAAGATATAGTTGTTTTGCAAATGAATCTTCCTTTCTTTCGGGGTTTTGTTTCGGGGATAGTGCGTCGTCAAAGAGGTTATGACATTTACAGCTCAGATTATAGGAGTCTATGAAAAAAAGTAAATAGCAAATGTGTCTGAGGTTTCGCTTGCTAAAGTATTAAAGTAAGGACGAGCCGATAATAAACTAACATTATTCACTTTCAGCATAAAAACAAAAAGACTGCATTACTTAGATATACAAAAAATCACAATAGGTAGTTAAGCAAGAGGGCGTACTCCTCCCCTTGAAACAAATACACCTATTGAATTGTTCATGTATCTAAGTAAAACAGTCTATAATCTATCAAAATATGTTATATAAAAATTTCTATAAACTATAATAAGAAATATTTTGCCTAATGTCAATAGTTAATTGAGTGTTACAACAATTAATGGAATCAACAGCTCGAACCAGCTCGAACATAAAACCTATTTATTTCAACTTGACTTCTTCGCTATATTGTCAGTAGCCCATTTGATTTTGGGGGCAAGGAAGGATAAATATAGTGGGGCTGGGAGCAAAAATGTAACAGTAAACCCTTGGTGTACAAAGATTTCCAGCCTCCCAAGATTCACTTGGAGGTGGAGAAGGTGATTCATACAATTAAGTTGTTTTTCCCTATCGAATACTATGAAGTGACGGATTTACAAAAGAGGTTTAATATTTACTACAGGCATTTGAATGATTACTTCGCTGATCACTATGGCGGTAGGTTCAAAGGAGTCACTATTCATATTTCAAACAAAGGGAACGGACAATGGAAATTATATATGTTCATAGATGCGATTCTTCTTCTTGGTAAGTCTGATCTGACGGAAGATGACTATCCTTTAATAGAACAAGAGATAAAAAATATTCTTTGGATTCTCTTTAGACATTTTTCGCATTTCAAACATCATATTTTGCAAAGAATTGATTACCGATACGATGTGATTGTAAAGGAAAAGCACCACCGAGAGCTTCTGCTCCACTTGTATCAGAAGCTTACTAAATCACATCGTTATCAAAAAAAGTATATAGGTAAGCTTGATGCAGAAGGTGTCTTTCAAAAGTATGAAACGACAGTTTATCATTCATCTAAATCGGTACAAGCTGTAGTTTATTCTAAAGAAGAAGAACGAATGTTCAAAAAGGAAGAAATCCAGGAGTATGAAAAAAACGTATTAAGATTTGAAGTACGGATTTTACAAGATCATATTAATTATATGGCTCGACAAGACAAAGGGAATTTTCGACCTAAGAAATTAATAGAATATATGAAAGAGGAAGTCTACCGAGGTTATTTTCGCAAATATATGTCCCCGATTTATCATCCTGGAGAATTTTATAAGTTAGATGAAGCAAGAAAATGTATAAGAAACTCCTCCCTCTCTGATTCCAATAAAAATAAGCTGATTGTATTTTTAAAACAAGTATCTTCTCACAGTATTGATACCCCGCTGAAATCCATGACAAAAGCCACATTTCGAAACCGATTGGAAATGTTGAGTCAAATTGGCATCAATCCAATTCCCATCCCAAAAAATTACCCAAAAGCACCAACAACTTTAAGCAATCCCCTTGATAATTTTTTATGGTAAAACAGTTTCAAGTTTTTTGGAGAGTTATAGTTGATGTATGGTCACTCATGGTTATAATAGTAGGTAAGCACGATATTGTGAGTATCGTGTAACATTGCTGAACATGAACTTGAAGTTCAGTAAGGCAATAAGTAGATCCATGTTAGAACCACTCCGCTTACCAGGCTTCGGGTGGTTCTTTTTATTTAGAAACCCGAACATTGAAGTTTCAATATATTAAATGAGGTTATCAAACCCTTTTCCCAATCTATAATGATAAAGATCTTCTGATCAATAAATAGGATTTCCAGATGGAAAAAATCAAAAAAGGAGTAGATTGAAATGGGAAAAGGTAGAAAACAATTGAATGATGATTTTGCTAAGTTGCTGAAAAAACTTCGGTTAGCCAAAGGTTATTCATTGCAACAATTAGCAGATCGAAGTAACGTTACGCCTTCATATTTAAACAGGCTTGAGCGTGGTGAACGAAAGACACCTACTTTCTCGGTACTTCAACATATTGCAGAAGGACTTGACGTAGATGTTAATGTTCTGCTTGGATTAGATGCAAAGGATACAAATGAACCACTTTCATTGGAAGAATTGTTTTTTACCAATGAAATAGAGTTTGGAGGCAAACAGTTAACTGCTGATCAAAAGGAAGTGCTATTGGATATCATCCAGGAGGCATTAGAAACAGAAGCAACACCAGTTGAACTTTTGATGGATTCATTGAAGAAAATTGGAATGTTAATCTGCGAGTTGAAAGAATCGTGATTCATCATCAACGGAGCCAATGATGGTTTTCCGTTGTACATATGGTATATGTATAAAGTAAATACAGTATCAATATTATGTATGTATACGGTTAGGGCAATAACACCAAGAATATTGGATAAATGTCTATAAGGTTATAGATAACATATGCAATTGATATATACATGTTATATAACTACCAAATTCGTTTGACAAGAACAAATATTCTCTTTTATAATCTGATAAAATGAAAGGGTTGGATGGGAAATGAGACGATCATTTATCACCTTTGAAAAGTATATACGAAAAAAATTAGCACTTACCAGAGAAGAAATGGTGGGTGCTTTTTTTGTAAAAAATAAATGACAAAAATATTCGTCGATAATAGGAGGAATGTTGAAATGAGTAAAAAGGGAAGTAACAAGGAAGCCATTTTCGCCATTTACTTAAAAGACTATTACAAAGGTTGGAAAGAACTTTTAGACTTTGAATTATCGAATATTGTGTTAGAACAGCGTCATGCAAATAGCAATATTGATCTGTCAGCAGTAAACCTTATACGAAGATTGGGTATTTACATGGAGATTCAATTGACTAAAGCCAATAAAAAATATCTGCGTCGAATACAAACCATGATGAATAGATACCATGAATCCGTCATTATTTGGGTTGCTCATTCTTTCGACAAAGCGTTATTGCAAGAGTTAGAGGATTGGATGGCAAAGCACAATAAACAGTACATCGACTTCTACGCACTCACTATTTCTGAAGAAGCATTGAAAGAACTACATAGTTTAAATCAACTGTATAAACTTGATGTGTATAACAAGATGCCCGTTTTAAATGACATAGACAATCTTTTGCAGGTGGAATATAAACTGATAAATTTACACAAAACCCATTGCGGAAGCGTACCGATTGAACCTCCAATTTATGATTTCTCCAGATCAGATGATGTTAAGAAAATGCTTTTGTCCGTACTGAATAAGAGGATGCCGTATTACTTAAACTTCCACTATCGGAAAAAAGCAAATCTCCATGATCATGTGCTGACGGTCGGTTCAGGTCGGAGCAATATCTCTTATCGCACTTCAGTCAAAAATGCAAAATCATTAGCATTTGTAGAGCTGTATTTTGATTCATCGAGAGAAGATGATTATGAGGAATTTACGAAGATGGAACAAACCATTCGTCAGAAAGTGCATCCGCAAATTCAGTTTGAAAATCGGAGAATCGGTGTTTATTTTCAACCATTGGAAACGTATAAGGGAACGTTTGAAAAAATTGCTGAGATATTTGAGCTGTTTATTCAATTCTTTAGTCCATACTTATATGGTGGAAAAGATATTAAGGTTACACGTGGGCAGGAATAAAAAGGTATAGAAGCAATTCAATTTGCAATTTTAAAAATATTGGATTATTCGCCAAATAGGTTCAGTGGGAGTTTCTTGGTAGAAACATTGTAGACTTAGAACTCTTCCTTTGTACTCGAAAAAGAAAAAGACCAAGTTTCCCGATCTTTGTCAAAATGGGAGAAGCTTCAGAAATTAATGTGATTGAGTTAATAAGCAACGAACTAAAGAAGGATAAAAGGACTGTAACAATGGAAGAAATATTCTATCCAATGAATTTCTATACAAAATGAAGACGTTAACATCAGATGCTAATGACGCTATACTTCTTATTATCCAAGAAATTTTGGTTTCCGAATGGACAGGCTATACCATGCTTGAGGAATTGAAACAAGTTGGTGAGGCTATAACGTAGTTGAAAGAAGTAATGTAATAAGGATACGGGTTAATTTGTTCCGTATCCTTAATGTCTATATGTAGGAAAATTGCAAGTCGTTAAGTATGGTAAGTGTGATACTATTTTGTATAAGGGATATTTTAATAAACGATGTAACTATAAAATTTTTAAATTGAGGGATGCGTTGTGAATACAGCCTACCATACAAAATATTTTGCTAATAAGTTAATAAACCGATCCGCTTCAAATGATATTGATAAACTTTCTATGTCTTTGTTTAATGCGTCAGTAGATATAAATCCGCACCAGGTTGATGCTGCTCTATTTGCTTTTAAATCTCCATTATCAAAAGGAGTTATATTGGCGGATGAAGTCGGACTCGGTAAGACGATAGAGGCTGGTCTGGTTCTATGTCAATATTGGGCAGAAAGAAAAAGAAGGCTTATGGTTATATGTCCTTCTTCATTACGAAAACAGTGGAGTTTGGAACTACAAGAGAAGTTTAATCTACCGAGTATTATATTGGAAACAAAAAATTATAATGAAGAGCTTAGAAAAGGCAATGGTAATCCTTTTAACCAGTCTTGTGTTGTCATTACTTCTTTTAACTTTGCCAATCGTAGAAAGAATGATATAAAAGCAGTTAATTGGGATTTAGCTGTAATAGATGAAGCACATAAGCTAAGAAATGCTTATCGAAAAAGTAACCGAATTGGACAAGGAATAAAATGGGCTGTTGAAGATAAAAAGAAACTATTATTAACAGCAACCCCACTTCAAAATTCTCTGTTGGAACTTTATGGTTTATCTACAATAATTGATGACCGTATTTTTGGAGACTTAAGAGCATTTAGGACTAATTATGTAAATGATGGGAATATAGAAGAATTGAAAGAGAGGTTAAATGGATTTGTAAAAAGAACACTTAGAAAAGATGTTCTTGAATATATCAATTACACTGAAAGACATGCCTTAACTCAACCTTTTACATCAAGTGATAAAGAACAAGAACTATATAAGGCAATTTCTGATTTTCTTCAAACAGAAGGAACGTATGCAATCCCAAAGAGTCAAAGAGTCTTAACCACACTTATCTTAAGAAAATTACTTGCGTCATCTACAAGTGCTGTCCTTCAAACATTACATACGATTAAAAAGAGATTAGTAGATATAAAAGAAGGATTAACGACAGGTAATCTTTTATTTGAAGAAATGGTTGATGAAGATGAATTAGAAATTATACAGCAGACAGAAGATGAACTTGAAGAAGATAGAGACGACCATGAAGTTGTAGAAAATGAAGAGTACAAAGTTAATATAGAAAAAATTAATCAAGAGATTTTAGAAATTGATAGTTTTATACGTATGGCAAGTGAAATACAAGTTGATACAAAATCAGAGGCATTATTAAAGGCTTTAACCATTGGTTTCAATAGAATGAGAGATTTAGGTGCAAATAAAAAAGCACTCATATTTACGGAATCAAAGCGAACACAAGAGTACCTGAAAGAGTTCTTGGAATCTAATGGATATAGAGGAAAAATAGTTTTGTTTAATGGAACAAATTCTGATAAAGAATCAACCGAGATATATAAACAGTGGGTCGAGAAGAACCAGGATAATGGCAGAATCAGTGGGTCAAAAATTGCTGATAAGAGAAACGCACTTATTGAATACTTTCGAGATGAAGCTGAAATAATGATAGCCACAGAATCGGCATCAGAAGGGGTTAATTTGCAATTCTGCTCCCTTCTTATTAATTATGATCTGCCTTGGAATCCACAACGGATAGAGCAACGTATCGGGCGGTGTCACCGTTATGGACAAAAACATGATGTTGTTGTAATAAACTTTATCAATCAGCGAAATCAAGCTGATATAAGGGTGTACGAACTACTGAATGAAAAATTTAGACTTTTTGAAGGGGTTTTGGGTAGTTCAGACGAAGTATTAGGCTCTGTTGAATCTGGAGTGGATTTTGAAAGAAGAATCTTGAATATATATCAAACTTGTAGAAGTCCTGAAGAAATAGAAGATGCTTTCCAACAACTCCAACAAGAGATGGAAGATAAAATAAAACAAAAAATGGATAAGACAAGAGAAAAACTGTTGGAAAATTTCGATTTAGATGTCCATGACCGATTGAAATTCAATCTACAGCATACTAAAGATCACTTAAATAAATACGAAAATATGTTTTGGAACGTAACAAGATTTATTTTGAATAATGATGCACAGTTTGATAATGACCATTTGAGTTTCCGTTTAAATAGTAAAATCAACGACCAAATAGCTGTCGGGAAATACGAAATGATCTCAAAGGAACGGAAAAATACTGAGGGAGCAAATCTATATCGTTTATCACATCCATTGGGTGAGTATGTAATTGATAGGGCTATTTCAATATCAACCCCCCCTGCCAAGTTGAAATTTGATATAACGAATCATCCAGTAAAAATTTCTTTAGTGGAATCATTAAAAGGGAAGAGTGGCTATATTATTCTTTCTAAGTTGACGATTGAGTCCTTTGAAAAAAGTGAATACTTGTTATTTAGCGGATATACGCTTGATGGGGAGATGCTTGACCAAGAACAGTGTGAAAAACTGTTTCAGTGTAAAGCCAATACAATACCATTAAATAATATTGAAGAAATTCATAAGAAAAAGTTGTTAAAAGAAGTAGGAAGATATACAGAGGCAACAGTCAGCATGGTGATGGAAAACAATAATAGATATTTTAGAGAAGAGCAGGATAGATTACAAAAGTGGGCAGATGACTTAATTCTGGCTTCTGAACAAGAGCTTAATGATATTAAGCGAAACATTCGAGAATTGACAAGGAAAGCAAGACTGGCGACAAATACGGAGGAACAGCACCAGATTCAAGTGCAAATCAGCGAACTTGAAAAGAAGAAGAGAACCATGCGTAAGAAGATTTTCCAAGTGGAAGATGAAGTGCTTGAAAAACGAGACGAGCTAATCCAGGAACTTGAATCCAGATTACATCAAAATACGGATAAGGAAGACCTTTTTATGGTACAATGGGAAGTTGTTTAGTTTTTAGGAGGGATTATTGTGAATGAAAGTTATCAAAAATTGATAGCAATATTGAAGGAAATGTTTCAATTAGACCAATCCGATTTAGATTTCGGTATTTATAGAATTATGAATTATAAAAGGAATGAAATTGAAAAGTTTTTAAATGAAGACTTACTTCCACAAGTGAAATCGGAACTTGAAAAATATATTTCAGTGGAGCAAAAAGGCGTTGAGAAAGAACTCAAAGAGCTTACGGAAAAATTAGAAGATGCTGGTGTTGCATTGGAAAGTAGCTCTAAATATGTTGCTCTAAAATCTAAACTTGATAACGGGTTAAATGTGGCTTCTGCAGAAAATGAAGTTTACTCTCACCTGGCAAACTTTTTTAGACGCTATTACAGTGGAGGAGATTTTATATCTTTAAGAAGGTACAAGAAAGACGTATATGCAATGCCTTATGAGGGAGAAGAAGTAAAGCTGCATTGGGCAAATGCTGACCAATACTATATCAAAACAGCAGAATATTTTAGGGATTATTCCTTTACTACTCCTGATGATAAAAAGGTTCATTTTAAATTGGTTGATGCTGAAACGGAAAAAGATAATAACAAGGTTCAAAAAGGAAAAGAAAGACGATTTATTATTGAACAAGATGAACCTTTAGTTATTGAAAATGGAGAACTTTTTATTCATTTTAAGTATGTAATTCATGAGGACAAGCAAAAGGACTTAAATATTCAGGCTGTAGAGATAATTACACAGTCCATTAACAATAATATGGACTTAAAACAATTCCAAACTTTATTAGCGATTGCACCGACAGAGAAAAATCCTAAAAGGAACTTAATTGAAAAGTATTTGGAGGATTATACATCACGTAATACCTTTGATTATTTTATCCATAGAGACCTTGGAAGTTTTTTGACAAGAGAATTGGATTTTTATATTAAAAATGAAGTAATGTTTTTAGATGATTTAGAGACTGAAAATGAATTGAGAATTGAACAGTATATTTCAAAAGTTAAAGTTATTAAGAAGATAGGGAGTAAAATAATCAGCTTCCTTAAACAAATAGAGGATTTTCAAAAGAAACTTTGGCTTAAGAGAAAATTTGTTGTTGAAACAAACTATTGTATAACCTTGGATAATATAGACGAGGAATTTTATCCTGAGATTTTAAATAATGATATGCAACGTCAAGAATGGGTCGAGTTATTCCATATCAAAGATATAAAAGACGATTTAACCAGAGTTGGTTATACAGAACCCTTGACAGTTGAGTTCTTAAAACAAAACCCTTATTTAGTTTTAGATACATCGTTTTTTAGTAATGATTTTAAGGAGCAACTTATAGCCAGTATTGATAATTTAGATGAAAAAGTAAATGGGCTATTGATAAATAGTGATAATTTTCAGGCACTTAATCTTCTAAGAACAAGATATGAAAGACAAGTAGACGCTGTATATATTGACCCTCCATACAATACAGCCCATTCAGAAATATTATATAAAAATCAATTTAAACATTCTTCGTGGCTTTCTTTGATTGCAAATACAGCCAGAATAGTACCAACTTTTTGGAAGAACCAATTTTCATTTGGCTTGGCGATTGATGATTACGAATTTGTAAATTTAGCGGGTCTATTAGATACCTTTTTTCCAAATCTTGAAAGAAACGTAGTAGTAATAAATCATCATCCCCAAGGTGCAGGTGGTAGATTATCAAGAACACATGAATATTATATTTTATTAAGTCCGCCAAATTGTCCTCCATTTCATGGAGAACCATTGGAGAGTTATCAAGAAGACCGTAGTTTTATGAGAAGTGGAACAGCAGAAAATAATTATCGTTATGGAAGATGGAAAAGTTTCTATGCCTTATTGTTAGACCCTAAAACAAATAAAATAGTTGATGTAGAGGACCCTGTGCCTTTAAATGAGGAATACCCAATAGGAAATACCGAAGATGGATTAGTTAGAATATATCCAATAAACTCAAAGGGTGAGGAAAGAGTTTGGAGGTCAAGTTACCTTACTGGAAGAGAAAGAGCTAAGAATGGAGAGTTAGTAATCTCTGAAAGAGGTACAGTATATCAAACAATAAATCATGAGCAAAAAAGAGAAGTGTTATTCAGCAATTGGACTGACAGTAAATTCAATTCAGGAACACATGGGTCAAATCTTCTGAGGGATATGGGCTTAGGAGACAATTTTGATTATCCTAAGTCAATTAATGCTCTTGAAACAGCTTTATGGGCTCAAACATACGGAAGAAATAATGCACTGATTTTAGATTACTTTGCAGGTTCAGGTACTACAGCACATGCTACAATAAATCTAAACAGACAAGATGAAGGAAATCGAAAATATATCCTTGTTGAAATGGGAAAACATTTTGATACAGCAACTAAACCAAGAGTACAGAAAGCAGTTTATTCTAAAGACTGGAAGGATGGAAAACCAGTTACAAGAGAAGGTGTAAGTCATATCTTTAAGTACATTAGGCTTGAATCCTATGAGGATGCATTAAATAACCTTGAAATTCGTTTAACAGACCAGCAGTTATCGTTACTCGAAAAGAATCCTGATATAAGAGAGCAGTATATGCTTTCCTATATGCTTAATAATGAAACAGAGAATAGCACGTCTCTCTTGAATATAGATATGTTTCAAAATCCATTTGAATATAAAATGAAAATTGCTAATGGATTGGAAACTCAAGTGACTACATTGGACTTGGTTGAGACGTTTAATTATCTATTAGGGATCGAAGTCATTAGGAATGAAAGAAAAGAACGCTACAATGCTATAGAAGATAAAAATAGTAACGTTCCAGGAGCAGTTAAGTTAAGTTCTTCTAAAGAAGGAGAGTATGTTTTTAAAGAAATTGAGGGAAGAACTTTAGACGGTGAGAAAATTCTTGTTATATGGCGTTCTTTAACAGATGATATTGTTAAGGATAATGCAGCCCTCGATGCTTATTTTCTAAAGAAAAAGTACAGCACCCAAGATTTTGAATTTAATCGTATTTATGTGAACGGTGATAATAACCTTCAAAATCTTAAATTGGATGAAGAAAGATGGAAGGTTGTTTTAATCGAAGAGGAATTTAAGAAGCTAATGTTTGACGTACAGGATGTGTAAGGGGGTGTTGAAATGGAAACAAAAGCAAAAAAGGGAAAAAAGGCTAAAGCACCTCAATTAAAATTTAATAAGCGATTGATTTTGAATCAGCACTTTCTTTCTCTATTAGGTATAGAAAAGTTTGAAGAAATCGGGAAGGAATTGAAGAAGCCAAGATATGAAAGTTTGTCAGAGGATAACAATACCAACTTTTATCACTTCCTTCTCGATGAATGGAAGGATAAAGTGAAAATAAGCCCAGATAAACTGTTAAATTACGACAATAATATCGTAGCACATACAAAGCGTATTTCTGAAAAAAGGGATTTGGGCTTCACATGGAAGTATTTTCAATACCTTTCTCTCCTCTTTTCTGAGTTATATCTTGATAAATACTTTAACGAACGAGAGAAGTTGCTTCAATCGCTAAATGAATATGTTGACAAGTTCAATGGGGATAAGGTAGATGCAGATAAAGTTGAATTATATCAGAATTCAGATTTGAAAAAGTTGGCATTTTGGAATGCTACTGGGTCAGGAAAGACTCTCATTATGCACGTGAATATCCTTCAATATCTGCATTATTTAAAGGCATCAGGTAAGGAGAATGAACTTAATAAGGTTATTCTCCTTACGCCTAATGAGAGATTATCTAATCAACATCTTGAAGAGTTTAAAATCTCTGGTTTAAAAGCTGAACTTTTTGATAAGTCGGAAGGTGGGCTATTAAGATTAGCTGAAACGACAATTGAAATAATAGATATTCACAAGATAGATGATCAAGAAGGTGACAAAACCGTAGCCATAGATTCTTTTGAAGGGAATAACCTTGTTCTGGTTGACGAGGGTCACAAAGGGGCTTCAGGGCTTGTCTGGAAAGAGAAACGGGATAAATTAAGTGAAACAGGTTTCTCTTTTGAATACTCAGCGACCTTTGGACAGGCTATGAAGGCATCTGGTAAAAATGAACTTATACAAGAATACGCTAAATGTATTTTATTTGATTATTCCTACCGCTACTTTCATGGTGACGGATATGGTAAAGATTATAATATCTTAAACCTGCAAGATGATAGCAATGAAGACGTTCGTCAACTTTATCTTACTGCATGTTTGCTAACGTTTTATCAACAAAAGAAGCTATTTGAAGACCGAAAGAAGGATTTCTCTGCATTTTTATTGGATAATCCTTTAATTATCTTTGTCGGGGCAAGTGTCCTAAAAGGGAAGAAAAACACAGAGGCTTCAGATGTTGTTGATGTGTTAAAATTCTTTTCTGACTTTGTAAAAAATGAGAAAAGAAGTGTTGAACGAATAAAACGGTTGCTTGGTGGAAGTCCAGGATTGCTTGATAATAAGGGGAGAGAAATCTTTAAGGATTCTTTCAAATACTTAATTAATAATCAGACAAGCAGTACGGAAGAAGTATTCAAGGATGTTTTAAAAACTGTGTTTAATTCCAATACCCCTGGAGCAGAACTGCACGTAGAGAATTTAAAAGGTGTAACTGGTGAGATTGGTGTTCGAGTTGGTGAAAATTCATATTTTGGTGTAATCAATGTTGGAGATGATAAAAAACTCGTAAAGCTGTGCGATGAAAATGGTTTAATCACTGCTGAAAAAGAATTTTCTCAATCACTATTTCAGAACATCAATTCCCCTAATTCAAACATAAATGTGCTAATTGGTTCTAAGAAATTTACAGAAGGCTGGAGTAGTTGGCGTGTTAGCACGATGGGACTTTTAAATGTAGGGCAATCGGAAGGTGCTGAGATTATTCAGCTATTCGGAAGAGGGGTACGTTTAAAAGGATATGAGTTCAGCTTAAAGAGAAGTAAGTTCATAAAAATAGAGAGACCAGAGATAGCAATACCAAAATATATTGATATTCTTGAAACGCTTAATATTTTTGGTATAAGAGCGGACTATATGAAGCAATTTGAGGAGTACCTAAAAGAAGAAGACCTTGAAATTGATGAAGAGCAGGAATTCATTGAACTCCCTGTTATCCGAAATAAAGATGTGGATCTAAGTAAGCTCCGTACCCTTAAGATTAAAGATGGATTGGATTTTAAGAAGCAAGGACCCAAACCGAATTTATCAACTCTGGAAGAGATAAGCAACAGAATAATTGTTGACTGGTATCCAAAAATTCAGGTACAGTCATCTTCGGGAACTTCAAATGATTTTGGTTCGATGTACCAAGGAAAATTAGAAGAGGAACATCTTGCGTTTATTAATGCTGATGAAATTTTCTTTGAACTGCAACGCTATAAGAATTTAAAATCGTGGCACAATCTTAATATTACAAAGCAGGGTATTCTGGAGCTACTTAGGAATCCCGATTGGTACACTCTGTTAATTCCAAAGGAAGAACTTGAATTTACGGATTTTAGCAACTTTAAAAAATGGCAAGACATTGCAATCGTGTTACTAAAGAAATACTGTGATTTCTTTTATAAGCATAAGAAGGCTGAATGGGAATTCCCTCATTTGAATTATTACGTATTAACAGAAGACGATGCGAACTTTATCAAGGAAGACAAATATGTATTCACTATTAACAAGCCAGAAGAGAATGATTCTTTGATAAGTAAACTGAATCAATTAAAGGAATTGCTCGAAAGTGGAAAAGTACAAGATATAGATTTTCAAAAATTTAAACATGCTAATTTTGAGCCATTTGATTTTGGGGAACATCTGTATAATCCATTGATTTATATAAAGAAGAACGCTACCGAAATTGAAGTTTCTCCTGTTCACTTAAATGAAGGAGAACGTAACTTTGTCTGTGATTTAAAAGAATACTTCAAGAGCAATGAATCATTCTTTAGCGATAAAGAGCTTTATCTATTACGTAATAAAAGTAAGGCAGGAATTGGTTTCTTTGAAGCAAGTAACTTTTACCCAGATTTTATTATGTGGTTAGTTTATGATAGGAAACAGTATATTACCTTTATTGATCCTAAGGGGATTAGAAATCTAAGGGGATTAGATGATCGGAAAATTCAACTTTCCCATACCATTAAGGATATAGAATATAACCTAACAGAATATGATGACAGTATAATATTAAATTCTTTTATTATTGCTGGAACATCGTATAATGAAGTTTCTCATTGGGGAGATAGAGAACATTTTGAAGAAGTAAATGTATTCTTCCAGAGAGAGGATAGAGATTATGTTGGGAAAATTTTTGATAAAATATTAGAAGACTAATCATTCCCGTTTCATTAGAAAAGAAAATTGAAAACAAGTTCTCATATAAGATTGTCTTACAAGTCGGTTATTCGATTGTAAGACAATTTTTTTATGTAAAGATGCTCGAACACCCTCGAACCGAAATTGCATTCTCAAGTAGTTGACAAGCTGATATAACTAAAGTGAGCAATTTTGGAAGGAGGTATTATTATGTACAACAAAGTACCATTAGAACTGAAACAAACAAAACAATGGGTTTGCTATAAGTCAATCCCAAAAGGTGAAAGGATGACAAAAGTTCCTGTGTATCCTTCAAATGGCAAGGCAATTAATATAAATAATAAGGAGAATTGGTACACTTTTGACGAAGTAGTCCAAGAAATAAGAAATGGTAATGAGCATGTTTCAGGAATTGGGTTTGTTTTTACGGGATCTGATCCTTGCGTTGGAATTGACTTAGATTATTGTGTTGACGAGAGAGGTAATTTCTCCTCACTTGCACAAGAAGTCATTTCAATGTTTGAGGGAAAAGCGTATATTGAGTTTTCTCCGAGCGGAAAAGGAATTCATGTGATTACAAATGGAAGAAAGCCAGAAAGTTCTTCTAAAAACTCGGAGTTAGGAATCGAAATATATGATAAGAAACGCTATTTTACAGTCACAGGTAATCAAATAAGCTCCGCTGCAATTCTTTTTGACTGCCAAAAAGAATTGCAGGCTCTTTGCGAAAAATATCTAATGAAAAAGGTGGATGGTAATCATATGAGAACAGAAGCAAAAAATAAAAAAGCGAGCCATACACTGATGAAAGATCAATTATTAGACATCATGTTCTCAAGTAAAGGAGGTGAACGGTTAAGAAGTTTGTATGATGGACACTGGGAAAACTATCATTCCTCGCAAAGTGAGGCTGACTTAGCCCTATGTAATGCATTAGCTTTTTACACAGCGAAAGATGCTAATGAGATGGATCGAATGTTCCGCCAATCTGGGTTGTTTCGGAAGAAGTGGGATCAGATTCACTATGCAGATGGTTCAACTTACGGGGAAGTAGTGATTAATAAGGCAATAGAAGGGACATCTGTAGTTTTTACGGCAAATGAGGTACGAACCACTCCGAAACCTAAGCAAGTAGATAATAAAGATGCAAAAAAGGATTTACCAGCGTGGTATGAGCAAACACAAACATCAATGAGGTTCAAACCTGGAGTTTTAGCAAAGCACTTAGCTGAAACCGCAAATTTCATTTATTCGAGTGAACGGTTTTTTAAATACGAACATGGCGTATACAAGGAAATGCCTTTGCTCAAGGTGAAAAGCCTCATACAAGAAAACTTGTTAGATGAGCATAGCAAGACCCATCACATCCAGGATACTTTGGAGCAATGGAAAACCCGCATTGCTTATGAAGGGGATTTCATGGATAATCCCAACTTGACGAATATGATCAACTTCAAAAATGGCGTGTACGATTTGAATAATAAGACTCTCCTTCCCCACTCACCTCTTTTTTATACCGCCGTTCAAGTGAACGCACAATACGACCCATCTGCAACTTGCCATCAATTCAAAAAGTTTATCCAAGAATCCCTCAATTCCTCAGACGGTAGGTTATTTGTTAATTCCGAGCGTGGCCGCCGAAAAGGCATTCATTTTGTATGGACCAGGACGTAGTGGAAAATCAACATTCCTAAAGGTGATTGAGCAAATATTAGGGAAAAGTCAGATTAGCAACGTGGCATTACAAGACCTATCCCAACGATTTAAAGCAAGCCTTCTTCTTGGAAAACTTGCAAATATCTACGCTGACCTCCCCAATAAATCCATTCAAGATACAGGCGTTTTCAAGACACTTGTAAGTGGAGATTCCATTGTTGCAGAAGAAAAGTTCGGCACTCCCTTTTCTTTTTCAAACAAAGCAAGACTCGTCTTCTCCTGTAATGAATTACCTTCCAATTATGTTGACCGAACAGACGGCTTTTACCGCCGTTTGATTATTCTCCCATTTTTAAGACAAGTGCCTGAAACAGAAATAGATCCTTTTCTATTGCAAAAATTCCAAGACGAGCTGGATGGAATCATTCAATGGGCTTTGGAAGGACTTCATCGTCTTATTAAAAACAAATTTCAATTTACGAAAAGCGAATCGAATAAGGCATTGCTCGCCGACTATCGCAAACAGTCAAATAACGTCATTTGGTTTGTAGAAGAGCATTGCGAACTTATCCCAGAGCAATTTGAATATAGTCGCCAACTTTATCAATATTACAAGCAAATGTGCCTTGAGAATGGATTACAACCCATCTCACAAACAAAATTCAACAAATCGCTTCAAAATGATTATCCAAAACAACTACTAAGAACCGAAGAATCCAATAGCAAACGGATCATTTTCAAGGGAATAAAGATTCGTCGTAACATCTGAAGTACAACCACAAGGGAGGGGAGCGGGTAAAAGAAAGGGTTTTTACAACTTATAAAAAAATTTGAATGGAAGAAGGTTGTAAACAAATTTCTAAAGGTTACGTAAAAGCCTTTGAAATGCCCCCTCCTCCTGTGGTTGTGATAAGTGGTTGCAAAAGAATTCTTTTTGGAAGTAAATGACCCACCCAATAAGATACTCTTACCGACATTGTGAATAATGAAAAGGCAGTTTCCATAAGCATTGAACTTTTGGAACTGCCTTTAAATATTTCAACCATTGTTTTTGGAGTATTTTTCATTGAAGTTGAAAAGTAACTGGGCGATTATATCTTGTAGCTTGTATTGGGGAAAATGCTCTTTGCAAGTTTTGACAAATTGTTTATACAACTCGTCCGACATACGGAAGTTCTTCGTTGCAAATTTAGGAGATTGGAAAATTCGCTTGTCCAAAATGAAGTCGTTGTTATTTTTAGATTGCTCAATTAATGATTTTAGGGCTAAGAAGTTTTGCTTAATATAGTCCAATTCGGGATCCTTGGGGGCAGTAACACTTATAATTTGGTTTTCATCCCGAATAAATTTGTAATACTGGTTATCTCGTTTAATAAATACATAATCATCTTCCTGCATTAGTTTTGTAAAGGTAGAGTAATTCAGTTTAAGTGTATCCGCCACCTTTTGTAAATCAAAGCCATCCTTACTTAGAAGATCATTTACGATTGCAACCCGTTCCTTGCTACTCATTGTAGTGAAGCTGTCTTTGTTCATGTGTACACCTCCTTGTCGATTTCGATGTTATATTATAGATAGACCTTGTGGAATCATTCCGTTTAAGAATATTTATAGTGAGTGGGAACTCGATGAACAATCAACTATTCGGAGAAACCGAATAGTTCAAATCGAGGGAACAGGGATGAAGATAAATTTAATCAGTATTATATACAACAACCAATACCTAATGATTTTGAGAAGTTTATTAAGAAAAACGGACTGGATAATTGAAAATGGCTATCCTTAAGGTCAATTTAGACCTTGTGGATAGCCACTCCGCTTTGGTAGTTTTGAAACTTTTATCTTGATTATCAAGTTTTCAAATTTACACTGTAGCGGGTCGATAATCTGTTTTTTTCACCAGGAATAAAATCGACTTTAATAACCTCACCCTCATCAAATAATCTAATTTTTTCCCTAATTCTTTCTGGATTCTTTATTTTTATATCTTCTACTGTGTATGCCATATTAATATTATTAATTTCCGCTCCGAAAAGATTGATATTTAATTGATTGGATGAACCTGCAGTAATTTTAATTGACTTTTCTTCGGCATCATCAATTAATCTTTTTAATCCATCTACACCATTAAAAGTAGCACTTAAATCGCCAATCCCTGTCACGACTTCCTTATCTTCCATGATTGCTCTTAAAATTTCAAGGTTCACAAAATCTTCATCTGCCATATTATCGGGGAGATGAAATTTCACTCCAAAGTAATGTTCTATTGATCGTAAGTTATTTAGCAATGATAGTCTTTCATCAATGCTTTCAATATCGTAGTCGGTGTCTGAAGCAGAAGGCTGGGCTTCGAAAAAATTAACTCCACTTTCCAAGTCAGATAATATCATACTACTGTTATTGATAGTACATTTTATAAAGTTTAGGAAGATTATTTCCGCCATAACGGTTCTTTCAAAGTCCTCTCTAATCTTAAATTTCATGTCGATGTCAAATCTGTTATTAGTGAGATCATTGTTGAAAAAGTTTTTAAGTGTAAGGGAAAAAACTACAGGGGAATTTTTTTGATGTTCATTGCTGATTACACCAATGTTTTCCTCCTGATTAATGTTAGTTGTTCTTAATTCCAGGTAGTCGATAATGACGTTATTTTCAAGCCCTGTGGCCACTAATTTTGCTTTAATTGGGGGAGGTAAGGGTGCTGGTAGCATGTACCATTTCCCTTCTTTGATGGCATTTTGTTCAAACGAAAGTGGGTCTATTACTTTTTCCTTGCCAATCCATGTCTCGATGTATTTTACATCTATTTGAATCTTTTCTTGTCTAAAATGCTTTCGGCTTAAAAAATCATTAATGGTTTCTCCCGATTTCATGTCCTTATCAATAATTGAAAGTCTTCCCCTATACTTAATAGGATATTGCTTTGCTATTTCCGCATTAAGTGGCTGATGTTGAAAAACAATTTTCGAACCTAATTCAATAGGTTTATAGGTATATAGAGGATGAAGCGGATGTATTTCCCCCATTTGTTTAATTACCTTTGCGAATTCATCGGCCGCCTCCTGCCTTTTTCCGCTTCTAATTAAATATGAAATATGATCTTTTATACTATTGATGATTGTTACTTGATTGTTGTTCGAATTACTGATTGCAATTTGATTAAGTCCATTACTTTGATTTACTTCCGTTTTCTTTATCAGCGGAATCACCTCCAATATTAATAGAATTATTTTTGGAACGTTGGAGTGCGACTTGATTCGTCCCTTCTCTTTGAATGATTCCGCTATTTCTCTTCTTTGAAATAACTTTGTATGCGACACCGCCCCCTAAAATAGCTGTAGCAATAATACCAGCGATAATACTATTTATTAAATCCATCTCAAAGTCACCCTCACGTAGTTTGTTTTATAATTTTGGGTAAATTGCAGTTGCATCAAATAGGTATACGGACAGCTGTCCAATTTAGTTGCATTATTATTTCGACTATTACTCATCTACCTATTATTATAAATGAAGTCCACATTATTTTCTTTATTAGCACTTAAAGGCGAAAAATTTAAGGATGGACAAATAAAAGACGTGAGAAAAGTATCCCACGTCAATATTTTTTGCCTCTTAGACCACCACGGTGAACCGTATCATAAATGATGATAAAGCGGAAAGTTGTGATCGTAATTCAATAAAGTTAGCTAGTACAATAAAACCGTTCTGTCTACTTCGATGTCGTATATCAACCAGCTCTAAAGTATCAGTAGTTTTTCTTGATCAATTGAGGTGACATAAAATAGGAAAGAACGATCAAACTCTGAATCTTTCCTTATTTTTTTCAGAAAAATGGTGGGACGAGGTGACTGTCCCCCGTCTCTATTAATGCCTCGGCTTTATCCCAAGTTTCTTCATCAATAATTGGTTTGTGAACTCCTTTAACTAATATGTGATTAGGGTTTGTACCTTTTATTAGCCTTTTTCCAATTTATTACTGGTTAAATCGAATATATCCTTTGTATATAGGATTTTTTAGGATGATGTTTACGGTTGATTGAGTAAAATCTTTATTGTTTTTCGTATGTTTCCCAATTTTATTAAGGTGATTGGCAATTTTCTTTGTACCCCAGTTTTCATGAACATATTTATTAACCTGAATTATTCACCGCAATCTAAAACTTTGAGAATTTAATGAAATTTATAACGCTAAGGGAAATTGAGATCGAAAAAATAGCCTAGTTAGAGACGATTTGAAACGAGTCTTGCGAGAAAACCGATTTTTGGGCAGACTTGCCCCTTGGTGCGAGTTCGATTTTTTAAAAATGGCTATTTAGTTAAATGTTAGCTGCTGCACCCTGGTCAGTACATCCCAAAAGA
>NZ_JAUSUC010000018.1 GCF_030813365.1 Oikeobacillus pervagus | reverse complement strand
TTTCTTTGACCATACCAATTACGTCTAATCCCTGATCCACAATGGCTTTGACAAGTGGAGGTAATGTAAACCAAGAATCCATTAAGACATAACTTGCTTCTATTCCACTAGCTAACGCACGTTTGATCATGTCAGGAATTTGTTCGGGCTCTGTTTGTAAGGCATTTTCTCTACGTTTATAGCCACAAGTGCGTTTATCAATGTTTTCAGAGATTCCATTGATCAGGGACTTTTTAGAACTGACTAAAGAAAAATCAACTGGCATAAATGTATAGCCATCTGACCAGCCCAAAGTAAGCATACGAAAGCCTTTATAGAAGCGCATTTTAAGAGAAGCATGGTCAAAACAACGAGCAAGTAATTCTACCTTTTTACTACGATTTCGGTCATACGCAGAATCATCGATAATCAGTACTTTTGGACGCTCTTTATTCGTAAGACGCGTCACCTTTTGAATGGTAAAAGCGCTCAACAGTAATAAAAAACGGCGCCAATTGAAAGTGGATTGGTTTAAAAAGCGATAGACTGCATCTTTGGCTGGAAACTGATCGGCTTTCTTTGAATCAAGAAGAGAAAACCAATTTTTATGTTGAAAAATCAAACAGAAAACAAGCTGAAATAAGTAAGAACAGCTGAAACCAAAGGATTTTTTAATTCCTGCTTGGCGTAAGTGTTTATTCATTTCAAGCTCAGAAAAAACAGAATCGAGTTCTTTTGGTAGTTGATTATATTGGCTATTTTGGTCTATCATATAGGGAGCACCTCTTCTATGTGGTAGTGATTTCTAGACAATCTCACTATACCAAAGATCGAGGTGTTTTTCATTTTTTAATAAACCGTGTCAAGCAATATATTTAATAAATCTTAAACGCAATAAAACCAACGATTAGCACTTATTTTTCTGGTGCGAAAGTTGAGTTATAATTATAACCAACGAGTGTTAAAAAACCATCATATCAACTTCGACAGTTTTACGAATAAATATTTTGATTATTTCGTCTCTTTATTTCCTGTTGGGGTCTATTACTTTGAATGGCCGCATCACATCATAATCCTCATGTTCCAATTTGTGACAATGCCATACATAGTCGCCGGTGAATGGTCCGAATTTGGCAATTACTCGTGTAATTTGCCCTCCTGGTGCTGTAATGGTGACTTTCCAACCCCTCTCATTTTGTTCTGATTGTATAATTGGCCAGTATAGACAATACCTCCATCTTGATTATAACTATCAAGGTCAAAAGGACGCCGATCTAATACTTGAAATGGATTGGATGAGGGGAATTCATAGCTATTTTACCTTTGTTTCTAGAAAACAATCAAAACCTCCTTTTTGATATATACTTAATAAAAGAGTGACTGTTAGAAAAGACAAGAGGAGGAATATATGGTGGAAATAAAAGATCAAGTTGTATTGGTAACTGGAGCAGGTAGAGGGTTAGGAGCAGCAATTGCTAAAGCATTTGGGCGAGAAGATGCGCGTGTCATTGTCAACTATCATCAAAGTGAAGAGAAAGCCAAAGAAGTTGCAAAGAGTATTGGGGACCGTGCGATTGCTATTCAAGCAGATGTTACTGACCAAGAGCAGGTGAAAGCAATGTTTGATCAAGCGGAAAAACATTTTGGCCAGGAAGTCACAACCGTTATTAACAATGCGCTTGTTCATTTCAAATTTGATGCTTTGAACAGGAAACAAGCAACAACGATTGATTGGGAGGACTATGAAACGCAATTAAAGGGAAGTATAAAGGCGGCTTTGCATACAACACAGGCTGCCTATGAAGGAATGGCTAGATTGGGATTTGGAAGAATCATCAATATTGGAACTAATTTAGTGCAAAACCCTGTTGTTCCATATCATGATTATAATACAGGAAAGGCAGCATTAATTGGTTTTACGAGAAGCATGGCTCGTGAACTTGGACCAAAGGGGATTACTGTGAACATGGTTTCAGGTGGGTTGCTGCAAACAACAGATGCAAGTGCGTCGACTCCTGATGCAGTTTTTGATTTGATTAAAGAAAGTACCCCATTAAATCGAGTCACAACTCCACAGGAACTAGCGGATGCTACATTGTTTTTTGCATCGCCATGGAGTCGAGCTATTACAGGACAAAACTTAGTTGTCGATGGTGGACTTGTCATGAATTAAATAAAATTAGTGCCTGTTACTCTCTAGAATGGGATGATATTCAATATGAACGGAGAGTGATAGGTACTTTTTTGATGGAATTGGGATTCTTGGGATTTGCTCATTTCCCAGGTACTTTTGAGTTATTTCCCATAGAATTTGCATTTGTTTTTAGGTTTTTTGATCATTTCCCGTAGAATATGCTTATTTCCCCAAATTTTTTGCGTTACTTCTGTGATTTTTTGCACATAAACCATTTTTCGAGGAAGTCCTCTTTTTGGAAATCCCTCCATCCGAACCGCTTGATAAAAAAATAGATTTGGCTGATAATGATAGATAGAATGATTTTATGAAGGAGGGGTTATGTGAATACTGAAATCATCGAAGCATTGAGGTTAGTCATAAAAGAAGAGTTGGCACCTGTACACCAGCGACTAGACAAGATGGATGAGCGACTAGACAAGATGGATGCACGACTAGACAAGATGGATGCACGACTAGATAAAATGGAAAATAAGCTTGATGCTGTTACGGATCAAGTGGTTCGGAACTCTGAACAAATCCATGAGCTAAAGGAAATGGTTCAATCCGTGCAAGCCACACAGCAGCGCCATGAATTAACCTTGGATATCCTTTCGAGACGGTCTATTGATCAAGAGGCTGAGATTAGACGAATTAAATAATAGAAAAATGACGCTACTGCCGTGGAATAATCCCGGCTTTTTTTTTGTTGTCCAGGAAACTGTAAAACTTTGACTATGGATAAACCTTTAAAAGATATGGCCCATGGCGGCAAGCCTTCAGAGCCTGTTAGCTAGCGAATTTCCCCACTTTCTTTCAAGAACCAAGATCAGCCTCGTGAAAGATCTCACTTTCATTCTTTTATCTAGCTTGTGACTACGGAATCCATACTCCGATGTACAATGCGCTTTCGTATTTGTTCTATTAGTTATCATTTCCAATAGAATCTATTCATAATTTCTATTGTACTTGACCCGATTTGCATATTTCCCGTCATCTTTTGATGATTTCCCTTAAGGATTTGCGCTACTAATTAGATCTTTTGCGCCTGTTTTCTGTTTATTTGCACACTTCCCGCTATATATGCATATTTCCAGGTTTTTTTGCACTATTAATAATGTTAGTTTAAATTGAAGAAATCTCAATCTAATGTTGGTTGAAGTTTCAATCATTCCCTTATTTCACTTTCTACGATACTGCCATCGCTTCATTTTCCTTAATAGCCCGTAGGATACGTGAATTTTTTCTTTTTTCAATGGGATATTAGGTTCGAGATGCATCCATAATGATTTAGAATAGGCAACAAGTTGATCGGGATATACACTTCGGTGGCCAATGATGATATAGGCTGTAATACAGGCGCCGACGACATATAAGCCTGTTAAGCTTCCAAATAACTCATACCCCATGAAAATAGCGGCTAGTGGTGTGTTTGAAGCCGAAGCAACGACTGCTACCATCCCGACGGCTGCTCCTAAAACAGGGTCAACATTCAGTAGATGGGCAAAAGCATTTCCGGATAATGCTCCAATGACAAATTGTGGTGTGACAATCCCGCCGTAAAAACCAGAACCTAATGTAATTGCCACTAATAATGATTTCCAGAAAAAACCTAATAAAGGTGTTGCCTCACCTTGTAAAGCCTGATCCATCAAAGGAAGGCTAAGCCCTAAATAGTCTGTAGGGATGAATATGATGAGTATAGATAAAAGCAGACCACCTAACATCGGCATGAGTGGGGGCCAAATTTGAAATCGTTGTTGGACAAACTGAAAAATCGCACGCACTTGTTCAAACATTTCAATAAATAACCATGCGATAAGTCCACAAATGATCCCAATCAAAATAATCTTCATAAAAAGGCCTTCGGAAAAATGGGAAGTTCCAATCGGGTAAAATGTGTAGGTAATTCCCCAAAATTTACTTACTTCATAGGATGTCACTCCGGCAATGATTGCTGGGAAGATGTAATCATAACGTAATCGTCCAATGGTTAAGATTTCAATTCCATAAATAGCTCCAGCGATCGGAGTGCCAAATACACTCGCGAACCCTGCGCTAATCCCACATGCGACAATTCTTTTTTGAAGTTCTGGATTTAAATGAATCAGATACCCAAACCATGAAGCCAATGTTCCACCGATGTGAGAACAAGGCCCTTCTTTTCCTGCAGATCCGCCAGAACCAAGTGTGATAATGGCTGCTATTGGTTTAAGAGGCAATGTTTTGTACGGCATTAATCCTGCCTGCTCATGGACTGCCGCAATCACAGAATCCTTTTTATCCTTTGATGCATTTCGATAACCATAATAAATAATAAGACCATTTATTATTCCACCAATTGGAAGTAACATCATTTGCATCCAAAGAGGGATATGAGCGGTTTGGTCAGTAGAATAATGCAGAATATGTAAAAACAAACTCGTCCCAGTACCAACAATCGCCCCCGTAATAGTAGATAAAATAAGCCATCTTATCAAAGTCGCAAGCATAATAAAAGGTTCAATATAATAAATGCGAAACAAACAAACACCCCTCACCCAACAATCTATAAAAAAAATAGCACTAAAAAATAAGAATGTCTAATTAGTATTTCCTGTCTATTTACTTACATTATCTGGATGGTGCCTGGCACCATCCAGAAAAAAGGCACCGCCTGTAAAGATAGGGGTGCCTGGTGTTTATAGTGCTTCTTTTATTATTTTTTTATAGTAAAGGACGGATAGGATTCCGAAGATGGAATATAGGGCTGTGTAGAGTACCATGACGATGATCATTGGGGTCCACAGTTCTGTTCCGAATAAAAACCAGCCGGATTGGACCGCGAAATAGCTATGCAATAGTCCAATGACTAATGGAATCCCGAAATTAAACATTTGTTTTGCTTGAATCCCTTTTAATAGGTCTCCTTGTGTGAACCCAAGTTTTCTTAATATCGTATAATTTGATTTTTCATCTTCACTTTCATCCATTTGTTTAAAATAAAGGATACATCCAGATGTAATTAAGAAGGTTAAACCAAGAAATCCAACGATAAACATTATTAGTCCCATCATTTGTTTTTGACTTTTGCTCATTTCTAAACGAGAGATATTTGAATTATTTTCACTTATTTTTAACTCATGAAACACATCATTTGCCTGTTCTATCTTGTTCTCATCTTGAATATCAATTCCGATATAGAGCGGGGATTTTTGTTCAATTTCCGTATTAATGTCGTTTTTTAACTTTTTAAATACCGTTTCGTCTACTATAACAGTTGGGAATCCACCAGCTGTGAAGTAATATGGGAGAATGGGTTCTTTTTCTAACCCCAAATATTTCAGTGGGATGGTTTTCGTTTTTCCTTTGACCTCAATTTTCCCAGAGTCTTTAAATGACATAAATTTACTCATAATATCACTATATCCTGAAAAAAGAACTTCGTTTGCTGCTAGATTGACATTTTTAATATCTTTATCACTAACGATAGGTACCGACATATTTTTTGGATCAAATTGGAGCTCTTTCATACCTGTTTCCATTATTTGATCTAGATCAGCATACACTTCAATGACCTCAATCCTTTTTTCAATGTATGTAATCCCCTTTGTTTCTAACGCATCTTTAAAAACCTGTGCATCCCTATCAGTGGCTAATGAAAAATGGGTTGGAACATTATTTTCAGCATTTTTCCCAGCTGAATAATAAGAAATATAGCTTAAAGATAATAAACCGATTGCAAGCGCAGATACGGTTGTAATAATCGTTAATAATAACGCATTTGATTTCATCCGAAACATAATGGAGGATAAAGATAATACCTCATTGATATTCAAATATCCGCCTTTTCTTTTTCGAATGATATTGGTTATAAAGGTAACAGATCCTTTATAAAAAAGATAGGTTCCAATAATAACAGACCCTAGAATCATCACCATCGCCGCAAATAGCTCATTCATCGTTGTAAAATCACCGCTAAATAATTTGGTCGAAACATAGTAGCCTGAGGCAATGAAAACAATCCCTAAAATTCCAATAATCATTTCCAAAACGCTTACTTTTTTCACTCTTCCCTCCACGGAGGAAATAATTCTAAATAAATTTAAAATACTTTGTCTTTTAATAAATAAATAGTTCATCAACATGATGATCAGGTAAATCGCCGCAAATACAATAAGTGTTTGAATAAATGCTTCTTCTGAAAAATGAAGGGCTGTAGCGAGATTGACCCCCATAATTTTGAATAAAATCATCATCATTAATTTAGAACTTGCAAATCCAACAAAAATTCCTATGACTAAGGAGCCGAAATAGAGGATGAAGTTCTCAATGCTTAGTAGACGAAAGATAGCGGATTTTGTCATTCCAATAAGCTGTAATAAACCAATTTCCTTACTTCGACGTTTAATAAAAATCTTATTGGCATACAAAAGGAAAATGGTCACAATCGCAATAAGCAGGATCGATGCTGTCTTTATAGCAGCAGCTCCTTTAATGGAATCTTTCGCTTCATTCATGGATGGATCATATTGCAAGGTGACAAACGCAAAATAAAGGGCGACACTAAAAACTAGAGCAAATACATAAAGATAATAGTTTTTTAAATTCTTTTTCAAATTTCGAAGGATGAGTTGATTAACGCTCATTTTGCACCCCACCTAGGACAGCTTGTGTTTTCATAATATCGTTGAAAAATTCTTTCCTTGATTCTTCTCCTTTATTTAATTGGGTATAAATGCTTCCGTCTTTAATAAAAATAACCCTACTACAGTAACTAGCGGCAACCGCATCATGAGTAACCATCATGATCGTTGCTTTTCGTTTTTGATTTAATTCACTTAGCTTATTTAACATATCGGAAGCCGATTTTGAATCAAGTGCCCCTGTTGGTTCATCGGCAAAGATAATACTTGGTTCATGGATGAACGCTCGGGCTGCAGATGTTCGTTGTTTTTGCCCACCAGAAATTTCGTTTGGATATTTATCTTTTATAGTATAAATGCCCAGTTCTGTTGCCAGTATTTTGAACTTATGATCCGCCTCTTTTTTCGGTGTTTTCGTAATCGATAAAGGCAGCAGGATGTTTTCCTTGACTGTCAAAGTATCGAGTAAATTATATTCTTGAAAGATGAAACCGAGGTGATTTTTCCGGAACTCAGCCAGCTGCTTTTCTTTCATACCGACTATTTCTTCCCCGTCAATTTTGATGGTGCCATCGCTGACTTGATCAATGGAGGATAGCACATTGAGCAATGTCGTTTTGCCGGAGCCAGACGCCCCCATAATGCTAACAAATTCCCCTTTTTCAACACTTATATCAATTCCTTTTAAAACCTCTTGTTTATTGAATTTATTCCCGTAATTTTTATGAATTTTCATTGCTTCTAATATACTCATTTCAACCGTCTCCCTTCATCGGATAACTTTATTATAAAGCTAGCTGTTTTCGTTATCCTTCGATTAATCGAACAAATCAAAAAGGCGTGTGACATTTTTGTCACATGCCTGAAATATGGTGAAATTCATTTTTTGCGGGGAATGTTAAGGAAAAAGTAGTTCCTTTACCTGGTGTTGATTGTACGGTAATTTGGATGAGCAGTGGTTTGGCGGCATTTTTTGCTAAGTAAAGCCCTATTCCTGTTGCTTTATTGTCTTGGTGCTTCGCTGTAGATGTAAAACCTTTATCAAAAATTCGTGGCAGATCTTTTGGGTCAATTCCCCGGCCAAAATCTATGACTTCTAATCTTGTCTGATCTTCTTTTTGATAGGTTTTAATGATAATGTCAGCTGATTCACTATACTTCACAGCGTTTGTTAACAGTTGTCTTATGATATAAGCTAGCCATTTGCCATCACTGAGAACCTCTTCTACTTTTAAATCGATATTAAATCCAATTCCTTTTTGAATACACCATGGTTGAAGTGTTTTAATTTCATTAAAAATTAAAGGCTTTAAATCGACTTTCTCTATATATAAATCGTTTTTAATAAATAAAATCCGTTTCTGATGGAGCTGTTGATCGAGTAGAAAATGAATTCGTAGCCATTCACGTCTCAATTGTTTTTTTAGTAGTTCATCTTCTATGCGGTCTATGATTAAATGCATAGCGGTTAAAGGTGTTTTTACTTCATGTATCCAGGACAATAGTTCATCTTTCTCTCGTTCTAAAAATGTGAAATTCTGTGAAACTTCCCTTTTCAACTGTTTGGTTTGTTTAATGATGCGGTCTTCGATGATTTTTTCAAATGGACTGTTCGCATCTGAAATACTTGTTAGATCAAGGTCGGTGTCCCATTCTTCTATGCTTTTATAAAATTTTGTTTCTTTTTGATAGCGGGCAATTAAGAAAATCATAAAGGCAATGGTAGAAAGGAAAACAATATAAAGGATAGATTTAAGCGGGATCGCTGAATCCACATAAGAAATAAAGACGAATAACAATTGCAGGGAAATATAAAAGGAAATCCAGCTACCTCTTTCTTTTACAAATTTCCATACCATACTAATAGTCCTCTTCCACAGCCATATAACCCTGGCCCACTTTTGTCTCGATATACCGACCTAATCCAATCTCTTCTAGCTTTTTTCGTAAGCGATTTACATTGACAGTTAACGTATTATCACTTACAAAGCGCTCATCGTCCCATAAACTTTTGATTAGCTTTTCACGGCTGACGATTTTATCTTTCTGTTCAATGAGTTTTTTTAAGATAAATATTTCATTTTTCGTTAGTTCAATGACACCTAATTCATTGGAAACTGTATTATTCTCATAATCTACTGTAGCACCACACCATGTTTTCAGTGTAATTTGCTCTGTATTATAATTATAGACGCGACGAAGAATGGCTTGAATTTTTGCAATAAGCACATCAAAATGGAAAGGTTTTTGAACAAAATCATCTGCTCCCAGTTGCATCGACATCACCATATCGGTAGGGTGATCGCGCGATGATAAGAAAATGATGGGTACATTCGAATGAGATCGAATCATACGACACCAATGGAATCCATCAAACATAGGTAACTGAATATCAATAATGACTAAATCAGGTTTAATCTTCACAAACTGTTGAATCACTTTATCAAAATCTGAAATTCCATACACCTCATAAGACCATTGAAATAACCGATCCCTCATCTCCTGAAACAACGTCACATCATCTTCAATCAACAAAATCTTAAACAAAAGAATCACCCACACTTTTTCACTTTAAATGTATTGTATAGGAAATAGATGCCAGGTGCCAGGCACCATCCATAATTTGGTTGTTAATTTTGAATTTTAAAAAAACTATTGACCATGTTTTTTGTTTTTGCTAAGATACCATTATATTAAAAAATCAATGACGAGAAAAAGTAAGATAGTTTCCGTGTTCTAAAGAGAGTCGGCGTTTGGTGAAAGTCGATGTGCAGGTCTATCTGAAGATCATCTCTGAGATGCAAAGCTGAAGGGAGTAAGCTTTGACGGGTTGTCCGCCGTTACAATGGAACACGTATGATGGTACGTTGACTGAGAGCTGTATGTTTTTATTTCATACGGAATAAGGGTGGTAACGCGAGCACAAACTCGTCCCTATTTTTAGGGGCGGGTTTTTTTGTTTTTTTAGGAAACTATAAAATTTAGAACTGTGGACTACCTCGCTCTCGTTTCCTTTATCTCAGTCGAAAACTACGAAATCCGTACGCCGATGGGCAAGGCGCTTACGCATTTGTTCTTTTTTTAAAATAACAATAAAGGGAGAGATTACGTTGAGAAGATTAGACACCTTATTTATTGGATTTATGTTATTTTCTATGTTTTTCGGGGCTGGAAACTTGATCTTTCCACCTGTCCTTGGTGCAGGTTCTGGGACATCTTTTTGGCTAGCGATCCTTGGATTTGTCGTAACGGGAGTTGGTCTTCCGTTTGCGGTCTTGCTTGCTGTTTCACTTGCAAAAGGTGGAATGCAAAGTATTGGGAATCGTGTTCATCCTGTTTTCAGTACTGTTTTTATGGTGGCGGTTTATTTATGCATTGGTCCATTCTTGGCAATCCCAAGAAATGCAAATGTCGCATTTGAAATGGGAGTGACACCTTTTCTTCATCACTCAGTAAATAGTAAGTTGTTTTTGTTATTATTTACGATTTTATTTTTTATCCTCGTATATGTTGTAAGCTTAAACCCTACTAAGATGGAAAAGTATATGGGAAAATGGATTACTCCTACTCTATTAATTGCCATGGTTGTGTTATGTACAGTTGGCTTTGGAAAACTAGATGCACCATTTCAATCACCTTCTTCTACATATCAATCTGGAGCATTCTTTACCGGATTCCTAGAAGGGTATAACACAATGGATGCTCTTGCTTCAGTTGCATTTGGAATTGTAATCCTTACGGCTATTCAAAAAAGAGGAATTCGTGATGGAAAGCAATTAAGAAACTACACATTGAAAGCAAGTGTCATTGCGGGATTATTATTATCTGCCGTTTATGTTAGTTTAGCGTTAATTGGTGCGAAAATGGTAGGAAATGGATCATTTGAAAATGGAACCGATATCCTTTCAGCCGCTGCAACCCTTTTGCTTGGGAAAAACGGAACTGTCTTGCTTGGTTTAATCTTTACTCTTGCTTGCTTTACGACAGTAGTAGGATTAACAACAGCCTGTGGTCATTATTTTTCAAACTTAATTCCAAAGGTTGGGTATAAAACAGTCGTTTTAATGGTTACCATTGTTGGCTTTACGTTATCAAACCTTGGTCTTAATCATATCTTAAAGTTTTCAGTGCCATTTCTAGTCACAGCCTATCCACTAACGATTGTATTAATCACATTAACCTTTTTTAATCATTTGTTTACACAACCTAAAAAAGTATATGGAAGCGCGATTTTATTTACAGGGTTTTTCGCTTTAATCGGGGGACTCAATGCATTTGGTTTAGACTTAGGGCCACTTCAAACAATGAAAGACAAACTCCCCCTTTCCGACGTAGGCCTAGAATGGATCCTACCAGCCCTTGTCGGAACATGTATTGGATTATACCTAAGCAAATTCCATCATAAAGTCGTAGTGAAGGAAATGGAAATAAAAGCATAGTGCTAAAAGCATAGTGCCAGGCACCATCCAGAAAATGGGTGGTGTTTGTTTCACTTTGCAGTATTGTCACGTTATAATTGGGGTTAAGGTAAGTAGTTTTCGATTAAGTTGTTAAAGGAGTTGGAGTCAAAATGTCTAGTCAATGGCAATTGGCAACATTTGCGGGTGGTTGTTTCTGGTGTATGGTTTCGCCTTTTGATGAGCAGCCGGGCATTAAAGAAGTAATCTCTGGTTATACGGGAGGACATACGGAAAACCCTACATATGAGGAAGTATGTACGGGTACAACGGGGCATTATGAAGCAGTACAAATTACGTTTGATCCCAAAATTTTTCCGTATGAAAAATTATTAGAAATCTATTGGCAGCAAATTGATCCAACTGATGAGGGAGGACAATTTAATGATAGGGGATCATCCTATCAAACGGCTATTTTTTACCATAATGAAGAACAACGGAAACTTGCCGAAGACTCAAAGGCAAATCTTGAAGCGAGTGGCCGTTTCCAAAAGCCGATCGTCACGAAGATTCTTCCTGCTGCACATTTTTACAAAGGAGAGGAAAGACACCAGCATTATTATAAAAAGAATGCCTTTCATTATAATTTATACAAAGAAGGTTCGGGAAGAGCGTCATTTATTCGAGAACATTGGAAAAATCGCAAAAGTGATGAACAATTAAGGGAAGAACTTACGCCTATTCAATACGAAGTAACAAGAAATAATGCGACAGAGCCGCCATTTCATAATGAATACTGGAATCATAAGGAAGACGGGATTTATGTCGATATTATTTCAGGTGAGCCGCTCTTTAGTTCAAGGGATAAATATGATGCCGGCTGCGGATGGCCTAGCTTTACGAAACCACTTCGACGGTCGGAAATTGCCGAGAAATTAGATACTTCCCATGGGATGAGACGGATTGAAGTTCGCTCGAAAACATCCGACTCCCATCTTGGACATGTCTTCGATGATGGACCCGGACCAGACCATGCTAGATACTGCATCAATTCAGCCTCTTTGCGTTTCATACCAAAAGAAAAATTACTAGAAGAAGGATATGGCCAGTTTTTAAGTTTATTTGAGTGAATAAATAAAAAGGTGCCAGGTAACATCCAAAAACTGGATGGTGCCTGGCACCTTCCTTCATTTTCCCTAATTTAAATGATGTACCTATCATAAAGGTTGTTAATTTGGATAGTAATATATAACTATTTTGGTAATTTATGAGAAAATATGGTAGCGGATAGTATAAAATTATAGTGGGAAAAGAACCGGGATATTGGGTTACATATTGGACATGTATTTTTCGGGAGGGATTCGCACATGGGGAAAAAGGGTTATTTTTTTGTATTTTTATTGGGGATGATGATGGTTTTATCAGCTTGTTCTGGAAAGACAGAAAAAGCATCTAGTGTGAAAAGTAAACAAATTGAGGCGACGATAGAAAATGCATCTTACATCATTCCAAGTGCTTTAGAGGATAAAAATCAAGATGTGATGGCTGTTAATTTAAGTGTAAAAAATGTATCAAAAAAACCAATCATGTTATTAGACAAGGTTAAGTTATATGACGAAGAAGGCGTGGAAATCAGTAGTAAACTTGAGTATTACGATGATGCTGTGGGGTTAGAAAATAACCATAGCGGTAATATTGGAGCCGGAAAAATTAAAAAAATATTATGTATTTTTGAAGCGGAGAAGGATAAAGAGTATGAAATGGGATTACTTCCGATGTCTGCTGATTATGAGGGAGAACAGGAGGAAGTACTGTTAAAATTTGATACGAAAAAGTACGCAAAAACCCATTCTACATTAAAAGATCCTGAAAAGGCATTCCAGGCATACATTGACCAAATTTATTTGGATAAGGAAAATAAAAATTACGAAAAGCTTGTAAATGCGGATAAACCGGCTTTAAAAGAATCATTCAAAAAGACATTTAATGAAAGCATCAAAAAATTATTCACTGAAGAAATTCCTGATGAGGAGTTAGAAGAGTTATTCGTTACTTATCATAAAGTATTAGTAGAGAAAGCAAAGGTTACCGCGGAAACACATGCTCACGCAAATGATAAAGCGATCGTTACCTTTGATGTGACGACCGTTCCGATTAACTATGAATTGTATGATGTTATAAGAAAATATGAAAATGAATTTCGAGAAAATACAGGTAGCTTTGATCGAAAGGAAAGACAAAAATATGCCCTATCAAAATTTGAAACCATTATTAATTCTCAGGAATTAAAGTCAAATGATAGGAAAATACAGGTGTCATTAACGAAAAAGGATGGGAAATGGATCATAGAAAATGTAAATAAATATGGTGATAGTTTGGATGATGTTATTATTAAAGGAGATTTTTAATAGTAAGTTATGAGGATTGAAAATAAAAAATGGTTATTTGTTTTTTTATTAATGGTCGTAATATCCAGTGTTATGATCCTGTGGATTCAGCCATCTAAACAACCCAAAGAGATCCTAAGGGATTTTGAACAAGCTGTGAAACAAGAGGATTCTGAAATATTGAAAAAGTGGGTCATTGTCGACGACCATCAAGCGGAAATCAATGAGGCATCCCTAAACGCCATGATTACGTATTTAAAAGAAAATAAGAGTAGTTATGAAGCGATAAAAGAAAGTTTGGAAGATCAAGTGAATGAGAAAGAATTCACTCCAACTAATCAACAAATCAGCTTGATTGAGGACGGAAAGATGGCGGGTATATGGCCGAAATATAAACTATTTGTTAAAACTGCCAGTATAAAAGTAATCGGACAGGAAGTTGATGACAAAATTAGCCTTTCTTTTCACAATACCGGTAAGTCCATGAAGAAGAAGGATGGCTATCTTTTTGGTGCTGTTTTACCAGGTACTTATCAACTCGATTTGCGGATGCAAAATAAACTAGGAGTTTTTTTAGAAAAAAAGAAAGTGGACATTTGGAGTGGGAGTAAGCAAGTCAGTCTAATCATGGATCCGCATAAGCTCATTCAGAAAGATAAGAGTGTAAGGGAAAAAATCATCTCTGCCATCCATGTCTTTAATCAAGACTTGGCCGCCTATTATTCAAGCGGTTTTAACCAAAGACATTTAACAAATTTGACAGAAGAGTTAAAAAAGGACAGCTTACTGCCCAAAGAAAGTCTTGAAATCGTAAATAAGCATGTAGACGAATTTCAATTGCAGTATTTAAGTGCAATCGTGAATATTGAGGATGTAGATATTCAAAAACTTCAAAAGGGGTGGACGGCTGAGACTAAAGCATTCGTTTCCTATAAGAATAGGCTTAAAATTCGTGGAGATGAATTATATGAGCATACAACTTTTAAAAAAATGAGGACATTTACATTAATATACGATGAAAAGAGGAAGCAATGGCTCGTGGATGATGTGTTCGAAGTAGACTCAAATGGATTCGAAGTAGACAGCTGGAAAAAACCCGTGAAACTAAAGGGAGAAAATTTACCAGCTTCCAAGTGGAAACCAAATGGCGTGGGAGAAACGTTATAATCATAGAATAAATTTTCAATTAGTGGGGGCTCCTTGCAACCCCCACTTTTAGATTTCCAGAAAAATGGATGGTGCCTGGCACCTGTATATTTTTTTAAAACTCGTAATTTTTGGACTTTTCCTGAATTGCTTCATTTTGGTGGAGTTATTCCGATATTGTAGGCAGAAGGGAGAAGGTATAAGGTGGCTGTTATAAAAGAACGTAAAGGTAGTATAAAGGGATTATCGATCCGGACAAAAGGGATATTATTTTTGTCTGCTTCGGTACTACTTGCTGTTGCTATTACTGTCATATTTAATTACATAACAATTAGCGATATCTTAAAAAAAGATGATATGAAACATGGAGTATATAATGCCAAAAATGCCGCTGCATTTGTAGAAAAAGATCTTGGTAAATATGACTCTTCCATTAAACAAATGGCTAGTCTTCTATCTCTACAAATGAATGAAGAGGGTTTCATTGGGCAAATGGAAAAGGAAATCAAGTCTATTCGTAAAGAAGATCCAATGTTAACTTCGGTTTACTTTATGGATTTTACTACAGGAAAGTTACATATTTCCCCATATGCAAAAGTGGATAAGGATGTCAGAGAGACGAAGTCATATCGATTATTAAAAGAACATCCAGAAACAACATGGGTCGGAGTGTATAAAGATATTGTGACAAGTAAAATGATGACATCTGTTATTACCCCCGTTTTTTCCAAAGGTAATATGGTGGGGGCATTAGGATATGACATCGATTTATCTAATATTGCTTTATTAAGAGAAAAGATTGAAAAGGAATCCAACAGTAAACTAATTATTTTAGATGATCAAGGTTTTATCATTAGCTCTTTTATAGAGAATGCAGATGGTAAAAATATGAATCCGGAAAAGAGCGGAACAGTAGAAGGTGTAGAAGACTTAATTGAAGACTCGAAGAAATTTCATTCGGCATTTAGTTGGGTGAATGAGATGAATCAAAAGTCTCCCAATACTTCTCATGATTTCTCTTGGAATGGAGAAAAATACAAGAGACATAGTGCAACTATTTTTGGGCTAAATTGGAATGTTATCTCCTTGACACCAGAAGCTATTTTTTTCGACAAAATCAGTAAGTTTCAAAAAGTTAGTGGGTTGTCTATTCTAGTCGGATTAGCTATCGGAGTGATTTTCGCAATTATTATTGCTTGGAGGCTTAATAAGTTAATTCGTTATTTCCAAACAGTCATAGGAAAGACAGCAGAAGGGGATTTAGTGTCAGAATTAGAGATTCATTCTAAAGATGAGCTCGGACAACTTGCAGTTAGCTATAATGAAATGCTCTATAAAATGAGACAATTAATATTTAAAATTACAACTAATGTTAGTTCAGTAAATCATGCAGCAGAGGGTTTAACCACCATAGCCAATGAAAACAATCAATCTATAGAAGAAATTACTCAAGCGGTTGAAGAAATTGCGGTTGGAACAGGAAATCAAACTGGAGAGATTGACAAGGGAACAAAAGCGATTCATGATTTAAGTGGACAGATTGGAAACTTGTTAAATCAATCAAATCAAATTGAATTCACAATGAAAGACGCAGCAAATGAAATCGATAGTGGAAATCGTCAAGTAGGGAACTTAGAGAAATCCTATTGTAAATTAGAACAGTCCTTTGAGAAAGTGACTGAAATGATCTCAAAGTTTGACGAAAGGTCACATTCAATTACTCGTGTCACAAAGGCTATTGAACAAATTGCAGAACAAACTAATTTACTTTCCCTAAATGCTTCTATTGAAGCTGCAAGAGCTGGTGAGCATGGAAAGGGATTTGCCGTGGTAGCTAATGAGGTTCGTAATTTAGCAGAAGAATCAAAAAGAGCTGCAAATGATATTCATGATATGGCCAAAGATATGGTGGTGAACACGAAAGAACTAGTAGAAGTAATGAATGAGACAAATACAATCAGTATTGACCAGAAAGATGCTGTGAGAATGGCGAGTGCGGCGATGGATAAATTAACTGAATCCTTACAGAGTATGATGGGGTCCATAGAAGAAGAAATGCATAGCATTCATTCAATCCAAGAGGAGAAGGAAATGGTCGTGAAGATGATCGAGGAAATTTCAGCTGTTTCACAACAGACGACAGCTTCCACTGAGGAAATCAGCTCCGCTATGGAAGAACAAGCAGCATCTACAAACGAGGTTACCCGCCATGCCATACAGCTTAACCAACTAATAGAAGAATTAAATGGGGCTCTTAGACAATTTCAAATAAAGTAAACTAAAGGTGTTAGGTATTATTCAAAAAATGGATGATAGCTAGCTTTTCTAGACTTCGTTATGAGGACAGAAAACGATGGGGCTAGAAAGGTAAAAACGAAAATAGCGCTTGAAACTAGGCATATTTCATAGGAGGACGAAATGAAAAAAAATATCTATGTCGTTGGAGCTGTCATTATTGAAAAAGGGAAAATTTTATGTGCACAAAGGGGGCCAGATAAGAGTTTATCTCTAAAATGGGAGTTTCCAGGAGGAAAGATAGAGAAAGGCGAAACACCTCAAGAGGCGTTGCGCCGCGAAATTGAAGAAGAAATGCTTTGCAAAGTCGAAATTGGGGAACAAGTTGAACATACGGCCTATGAATATGATTTTGGAATTGTTCATTTAACTACCTTCCGTTGTAAGCTAGTGGAAGGCCAACCGGAATTAACTGAGCATGTAGCCATTAAGTGGCTGGAACCCAGTGAACTCCTAAATTTAGACTGGGCCCCTGCAGATATTCCCGCGATTGAAAAATTGGTGAACGTCACTTCATGATGATTAGGTAAAATGATTTTTTGCTATTCACAATTTGTGAATAGTTTTTTTGTTGTTTCTTTCAATCATTGTGAAAAGTGAAAGTAGCGCAAATATAATCGGGAAATACGCAAATACGAAGGGAAATAATCAAATCCTTTTGGGAAATAAACATAAATCTTAGGAAATAATCATATCGCCTCGGGAAATACGCAAATACCCCAAGGAAATACGCAAATCCTGCAAATCTTAAATCTACTCCCCATAACTGTGCTCCCCCTTCTAAAAAATACCTTGAAACCCAAAGATTTAAATTATGATTGCTCTACTAAAACAGGAGGATTACAATAAATATATTAATTTGGTAATGTATGGTGATCATATGGAAAATTTTATAGGAAAATTGGAAGCTTCTTTACATAAGGGGTTTATCGATCATAAGTATACTCAATCGGGAAACTATAAACCTAGATTATTAATTAATCATTCGCAAAAAAATGAAAATGTCTTAACTTCATTGCTGGAGGAACTGGAAAGTTGTGAGTCTTTTCTTTTTTCTGTTGCTTTTATTACAGAGAGCGGATTGGCTACTTTAAAATCACATTTTCTTGACCTTAAAAGAAAAGGAATTAAAGGGCGAATCTTAACTTCTACCTTTTTGAACTTTAACCAGCCAAAAATGTTTAAAGAATTAATGAAAATCAAAAATGTTGAAGTAAGGTTGACGGATTTGCAAGGGTTTCATTCAAAGGGGTATATTTTTCAGAATAAAACCCATTATTCTTTAATTGTAGGGAGTTCCAATCTAACGGCTCATGCTTTAAAAGTCAACTATGAATGGAATGTAAAATTAACTTCTCATGAAAATGGGGAAATCGTTCACCATTTTAAAAATCAATTTGAAGAAGTATGGAAAGAAGCAGAGCCTTTATCAGAGAGATGGATTGAGAACTATAAAAAAACATATAAGCAAATAACCGAACCAAAATTAATCGACCGAGTAGTGGAATTACCAATCAAGTATGAAACAAATTCCATCAAAGAGGCTCTCGAAATTGTACCAAATAAAATGCAACAGGCTGCCTTAAAAGAAATTCAAGCAGTTCGTGATGCTGGGGAACAAAAAGGTTTAGTCATTTCAGCTACTGGAACAGGGAAAACCTATCTTTCTGCTTTTGATGTACGCCGCTTTGCTCCAAGACGAATGCTCTTTATCGTTCACCGCGAACAGATTCTTAAAAAGGCTCAAGCGGATTATAAAAAGGTTCTTGGTGGGTATGATAAAGATTTTGGAATTTTATCGGGGTCAAATAGGCAGACGGATGCTAAGTATTTATTTGCGACCATCCAGACGATTTCAAAAGAGGAAAATTTACAACAATTTCATCGTGAAGAATTTGATTATATTCTGATCGATGAAGTTCATAAAGCAGGTGCCTCGTCTTACCAAAAAGTTATGGAATATTTCCAACCGAAATTTTTATTAGGAATGACAGCGACACCAGAGCGTACAGATGATTTTAATATTTATGAACTCTTTGATTACAATATTGCTTACGAAATTCGTCTGCAAGAAGCACTTGAAGAAGATATGCTATGTCCTTTTCATTATTTTGGTGTAACTGATTGGGAATGGAACGGGGAAATGATGGATGAGACCACTCTTTTATCCAAGCTTGTGACCGAAGAACGTGTCCAGCATATTTTAGAAAAGGTGGAGTATTACGGCTTTTCTGGTGAAGAGGTAAAAGGGTTAATATTTTGTAGTCGTAAAGAAGAAGCAAAACAATTATCACAATTATTCAATCAAAAGGGTTTCCGCACAGTGGCGTTAACAGGGGAAGATTCTCAAGAAGTAAGGGAATCTAATATTTCTAAATTAGAAAATGGTGAACTTGATTATATTCTAACCGTTGATATTTTTAATGAGGGGATTGATATTCCGAGTATTAATCAAGTAGTTATGTTGAGACAAACCCAATCCAGTATTATTTTCATCCAACAGCTTGGGCGGGGACTGCGTAAACATTCTACAAAAGATTATGTAACCATTATTGATTTTATTGGAAATTATAAAAAGAATTATTTAATTCCGATTGCACTTTCAGGGGATCGTTCCCAAAACAAAGATCGTATTCGTCGAAAGACAAATGATACAAGTTTTATTAAAGGTGTATCTACGATTAATTTTGAGGAAATAGCGAAAAAACGAATTTTTTCAGCAATCGATCAAAGTAATTTGACGACGTTAAAGATCTTAAAAGAGGCTTATGTGGAACTAAAAAATCGATTAGGGAGAATCCCCTATCTATACGATTTTCTAGATAATCACTCACTAGATCCGGTTGTGGTTGCGACTAAGTATCATAACTATTATCAATTTTTATTAAAAATGAAAGAAGATCTTCCATTATTAAGTTCATATGAAAATAAAGTGTTAACGATGCTATCATTGGAAATTTTAAATGGGAAGAGAAAACACGAAATTATCTTATTGGAATTGTTGCTGGAAAAAGGAGAAATTCAACAGGATGAATATATCCGTCAGCTAGTCAAATTTCGTTGCCGCATTGATTCAGCTACTTTAGAATCGGTCAAACGGGTTCTGGATCTTTCTTTTTTTACCCAAAGTGATCGAAAAAAATATGGAGAAAAGCCGCTTGTTACTTTGAATTCCCATAATATCTACGCTTTTTGTCAGAATCTGCAAGAACGTCTAAAGGCTAATGACTATTTCCGGCATTTAATAGAGGACATTGTGCGCAGTGCTAAAGAGAAGAGCAAGTTGTATAAATGCGAGGAATCGTTGACATTATATGAAAAGTATTCTAGGAAAGATGTTTGTAAATTATTAAATTGGCCTAAAGATGAAAGTTCTACTGTCTATGGTTACAAAACGAAAGATCAAACATGTCCGATCTTTATTACTTATCATAAACAAAGTGATGTTGAAGCCAGTGTGAATTATGAGGACGAATTCTTAAGTCAAGATGTATTGAAATGGTATACAAGAAGCAATAGAACCCTAAAGTCTGAAGAAGTAAAAAAAATCATTTACGCAGAGGATCATCATATCGATATCCATATCTTTGTGAAAAAAGACGATGACGAAGGAAAAGATTTTTATTACTTAGGAAAAGCAAAACCTGATCAACAAAGCGTACAACAAGATATAATGAAAGACGAAAATAAAAAACCCGTCGTACATATGAACATGATAATGGAAAAAGCACTCGACCCTAAGTTATATCAATATATTAAGAGTAGCTAGATTTACCCAATTTCTGGATGGTGCCTGGCACCATCCAGATTTTCCACTTGTAAATGTCGTTGGGTTTTCTTTATGATGGGTATATAAGGATTATTTTAGAAAGGACATTCGTATGAAAATGGAATCGATTGAATCGGTAAGTAGGGGGAAATTGTTGTGGCAATTGACACGTCCACATACGTTGACTGCTTCGATTGTCCCGGTGTTAATTGGCACGGTTCTTGCTATGTTCTATGCGGATCATCACGCAGGTTTATTTATTGCGATGCTTCTTGCCTGTTTATTGCTCCAAATTGCTACTAATTTATTTAATGAATATTATGATTTTAAGCGTGGTTTAGATACTGAGGATTCTGTTGGGATTGGTGGTGCGATCGTTCGCCATGGAATGAGTCCGAAGACGGTATTAAATATGGCTTTAGGATCATATGGAATTGCTCTTTTATTAGGTTTGTATATTTGTATGAATACGAGCTGGTGGCTGGCTCTTATTGGGATTTTAGGAATGATGGTCGGGTATTTTTATACAGGAGGACCACTGCCAATTGCCTATACGCCTTTTGGTGAATTATTTTCTGGGTTATGTATGGGTTCTGTCTTTATATTAATTGCTTTTTATATTCAAACAGGTTCGGTTACGACTGAGAGTATTCTTCTATCTGTCCCCATCGGAATTTTAGTAGGGGCGATTAATTTATCCAATAATATTCGTGATATTGAGGAGGATACATTAGGTGGTCGAAATACATTGGCGATTCTTGTAGGGAGAAAAGGGGCTATTTATATATTAGGCGCTATGTTTGCCGTCTCTTATATTTGGATGATTGGGCTTGTAGTGACAGGAGTCGTGAGCCCGTGGCTGCTACTCGTTCTCCTTAGCTTTCCAAAACCCGTACAAGCTTTAAAAGGCTTCTTTAATGAGGTGCAGTCCCCTTTACAAGTAATCCTAGCGATGAAAGCGACAGCCCAAACCAATACAATCTTTGGTATTCTTTTGTCCATCGGCCTATGCATTAGTTATATCATTCAATAAAATAGTGCTAGGTATCACCCAAAAAATGGATGGTGCCTGGCACCTTGTCAAATTCATGGAATTCTGGAAAAATAGAGTTTGACTATACTAACCAAAATCTATGAGAAAAAGAGGGAGTTGGACCATGAGCAAAACACTGATTTTTGGACATAAAAATCCTGATACTGATTCTATTTGTTCTGTTATTGCCTATGAAAAATTGAAAAGTGAATTAGGAATTGAAGTAGAAGCGGTTCGCCTAGGTGAAGTAAACCAAGAAACCCAATATGCATTGGACTATTTCAAAGTGGACGCACCTCGACTTGTTCAAACCGTTGCGAATGAAGTTGACCAAGTCATTCTGATTGACCATAATGAATTCCAACAAAGTGCAGATGACATCGAAAAAGTTCGAATTTTGGAAGTAATTGATCATCACCGTATTGCGAATTTCCAAACAGGCGATCCTTTATATTACCGTGCAGAACCAGTTGGCTGTTCGGCAACCATTTTAAATAAAATTTATAAGGAAAAAAATGTACAAGTGAAAAAAGAGATTGCTGGATTAATGCTATCAGCGATTATTTCTGACACTCTTTTATTCAAATCTCCAACATGTACAGATGAAGATGTAGCAGCTGCAAAAGAATTAGCAGCCATTGCTGGAGTAGATGCCGAAAAATATGGCCTTGATATGTTAAAAGCAGGAGCAGATTTGAAAGATAAGACAGCGAAAGAATTAATCGGCCTAGATGCAAAGGAGTTCCAAATGGGTGATTCCAAAGTAGAAATTGCACAAGTTAATGCTGTCGATGTTAATGAAATTTTAGCCCGTCAAGAGGAGCTAGAAACAACATTGACAGAAGTGATTTCTGAAAAACAACTAGATTTATTCCTGCTTGTTGTAACCGATATTTTAAATAGTAATTCAACGGCCTTAGCTCTTGGTGAAAAAGCATCAGCTGTAGAAAAGGCATATAATGTATCCCTGGATCAAAATAAAGCATTATTAGAGGGCGTTGTTTCACGTAAAAAACAAATTGTTCCCGTATTAACAGATGTCCTTTCCAACATGTAATATAAAATAGTTCTAAAAAACGCCTGACTCCTTTTCACATATTTGAAAGGGACGGGCATTTTTTGTCTCTAAAATTGGAAAATAATCCCTCATTATAAAATTATTTTTATTCCTTTTTATCCCCCATAAAATACATCCATTCAAATTCTTATCTATAGGTTGCGAAAATATCGAAATTACTGTATCCTTTATATTACTTTATAAATGAGAATATGGATAATCTTCTTATCAAGAGAGATGGAGGGACTGGCCCGATGAAATCTCGGCAGCGGACTCAAGTTTAGAGTGCTGTGCCAAATCCAGCGAGCAGAAATGCTTGGTAGATAAGAGGAGTGTTTTATAAAAAATTATAAGACCTCTTCTTGAAACATTGGCAAGAAGTGGTCTTTTTTGTATAGAGAAAAGACTAAGTCCATTTCTTCATTATGAAAAAAATTTGTGAGGTGATCATCTTGAGTGTGGACAAAAAGGGAAATCCGTGGGCTTTATTTCCGTTTCTCGTTTTTTTAACCCTATTTATCGGGTCCGGAATCATTACGGGTGATTTTTACAGTTTTCCAGTAATCGTGGCCATTGCTATTTCGGCTGCAGTGGCATTAGCGATGAATCATAAAGAGTCCTTTTATAAGAAGGTGGATGTTTTCTGCCGTGGGGCAGGGAATACAAATATTATGTTAATGGTGATGATCTTCCTTTTGGCTGGGGCTTTTTCTGAAGTCGCCAAAGGGATGGGAGCGGTCGATTCCACTGTGAATCTAGCATTATCTGTTGTCCCGCAAAACTTGTTAATGGTCGGAATGTTCATTATCGCTTGCTTTATTTCCTTATCCATGGGAACATCGATGGGAACGATTGTGGCGTTAGCTCCTATTGGGGTTGGAATTAGTGAGCAAACCGATATTTCACTAGCACTCTCAATGGCAACGGTCATTGGTGGGTCAATGTTTGGCGATAATCTTTCATTTATTTCTGATACAACGATTGCTGCTGTTCGTACTCAAAATACGAAAATGAAAGATAAATTTAAGGTAAACTTTTGGATTGTCTTGCCCGCAGCGATCGTCACTTGTGTGATACTTGGACTCTTAACGATGGGTCAACATGCGGAAATTACACAGCATTCTTATGACTGGGTGAAAATTTTACCTTATTTATGTGTACTGATCACCGCTTTAATTGGGATCAACGTCCTTCTCGTCCTATCGATTGGGATCATATTTGCAGGGGTTGTAGGCTTAGTAGATGGAAGTTATCAAGTCATGAGTGTCATTCAGCAAGTTGGGGAAGGGATGGCCGGAATGTATGAAATCGCCTTCCTAGCTATTCTGATTGCTGGGATGGTGGAAGTGATCCGGCATAATGGCGGAATTGACTTCATCCTTTATGCGGTGACGAAAAATATTAAATCGAAAAAAGGGGCAGAATTTAGCATAGCAAGTTTAATTGGATTGACTGATTTATCAACGGCTAATAACACAATTTCAATTATTATTGCGGGTCCACTTGTTAAAAATATTGCAGATCAATATGATATTGACCCACGAAAATCGGCTAGTTTATTAGACATTTTTTCATGCAGTATCCAAGGATTAATCCCGTACGGAGCACAATTACTTGTAGCGGCGGAAATCGCCAAAATTTCACCTGTTAGCCTATTGCCATATTCCTACTATCCAATTTTAATTGGGATTTGTGGGGTCATCGCGATCCTGATCGGATATCCGAAATTTTCAACACAAGGAAACAAGTAAAAGCAGCGGATTTTATTTCCCGCTGCTTGCTTTACTTTCTGTTAGTTTAATGATTTCAACGACGACATTTGTAGCCTTGATCATATTATCGACAGAAATATATTCAAATCGACCGTGGAAGTTTTCCCCACCTGTAAAAATATTCGGTGTCGGCAGTCCCATATAAGAAAGCTGGGAACCGTCCGTACCACCGCGAATAGGAGATATCTTCGGTTCAATGTTTAAATTTTTCATTGCTTCATAGGCAATATCGACAATTTCCTTTACGGGTTCAATTTTTTCCCCCATATTGTAATATTGATCGTTCATCTCTAAAATGATTCGTTCTTCTCCATATTGTTCTTGTAACTGAGCAACTATTTTTTTAATGGTTGCCTTTCTGTCATTGAATTTTTCACGGTCAAAGTCTCGAATAATATAATGCAATCTAGTCTCTTCTACATCTCCATTGAATGAAAGAAGATGGTAGAAGCCTTCATATCCTTCTGTAAATTCAGGAGCATCCTTAGATGGAAGTTGTTGATGAAATTCCATGGCCATTTTAGCGGAATGGATCATTTTCCCTTTCGCTGTACCTGGATGGACGTTCTTCCCTTTGAACGTGATCTTCGCTGCCGCCGCATTAAAGCTTTCGTACTCTAATTCGCCTAATGGTCCACCGTCGACCGTGTAAGCATATTGTGCATTAAAAGCTTCTACATCAAATTTATGAGGTCCTCTTCCAATTTCTTCATCTGGTGTGAATGCTACGCGAACTTTCCCATGCTTGATCTCTGGATGTTGAATGAGATAGGCCATCGCTGTCATAATTTCGGTGACCCCTGATTTGTTGTCAGCGCCAAGAAGAGTGGTTCCATCTGTTGTAACCAGCGTATGACCTTGATAATTTGCGAGTTCTGGAAAATCCTTCGGTGATAAAACAATATTTAAATCTTTATTTAATATAATGTCTTTTCCATCGTAGTTTTCAACGATTTGTGGCCGGACATTTTTCCCTGTAAAGTCTGTAGCTGTATCGACATGAGCAAGAAAGCCGATGGTTGGAACCACTTTTTCCGTGTTCGCAGGGAGTGTTGCCATAACGTAGCCATTTTCATCGATAGTCACTTCCTTCATCCCTATGGACTTTAACTCCTCTACTAGCATATTGGCAAGGGTTAACTGACCCGGAGTGGAAGGACATGTATCGCTATTTTCATTTGATTGCGTGTCCACTTTTACATAGGTCGTAAATCTCTCAATGATTTCATTTTTCATGATTGTCATCTCCTTAAATCATTCCATTTTTTATCTTACCATATCGTTAACAGGGTATACACTTTGTTGAAGGGGAAATATAATAAAGTCCCTTTTTTTGACATCCTTTTACCATTAAAAAAACAAAACCCCTGTTTCTTGTGTTTTACATCATAATCCAGCCTGTTTTTCTATTTTGCTATAATAAATTTTATTGTATATAAAGGATTTTGAGCATAGATGTCGAATTTTTTATACAATCTAGTTTGACACTATAGTAGTAGTGATAACAGACCTCAAATAGCCATTTTAAAATACGAAATTTTCAGATAAATGATAAAAATTTTGGTCATCACTATAAGGGGGGTATTCGATGGAAATAAAAACAGACATCCTTCATAGATATAAATAATTTTACGATAAATCTTCAGTGCCCTATTTAGTAAAAGATCAAGAAAAGTGGTTATTGGCTAATCAAGCTGCATTAAATCTTTTAGCATTAGATTCAGAGGAGCAGATTATTGGAACAAACGTGAATCAGTGGATTTTATGTAATAACTTCTCTGTCTACAAGATGGATCAACCCTTTCCTAGGCATTTAAATCAAACATGGTTCATCAATTCGGGTGAATATGTGAAAATGGAGGTGACATTGCTCCCACTACCTTTTGACGAAGAAGCACAATTAACCCAAGTATTTATTAAGGAAAGTGATCAAATTAAATTACAATTGGATAAATACAAATTGATAGCCGATCATACAACAGATATGGTGAGCATACTAGATTTGCAAGGGAGAATTGTCTATTCGTCTCCCACTTATGACAAGGTAACCGGTTATTCCTCCACAGACCATATTGGATATTCCCCTTTTGATTTTGTTCATCCTGAAGAGCGGGATGAAATTCACACCAAATTTATAGAATTAATACAGAATCAGGAAACAACTACTGTTGAATTTCGCTATAAGAAATCTGAAGGGGATTATATTTGGCTTGAGACCTATGGAATTCCTGTAGTAGATGAAGGAACCGTATTAAATGTAATTGTCGTTTCACGTGATGTAACAGTGAGAAGAGAGGCAGAAGAAAGGCTAAAAAGAAACGAATATAAACAAAGAATGATTTTGGATCATATAAGTGATCTCATTAGTGTTGTCAATTCAGAGGGAATATATGAATATGTGTCTCCATCGTATAAAAAAATATTAGGGTATGAACCGAACAGTATTCTCGGGAAAAGCATATACACTTGCATTAACTCAGAAGATCAACAACTCATGAAGGAGACGATCGAAGTTCTGAAAAAAAATAAGAAGTCTCCACCTGTTCGCTATAGAAAAATGGATGTGAAAGGACGAATTATTTTACTAGAAGGAATAGGAATGCCTATATTGAATGATAAGGGTGAAATGGATCAATTCGTTATTATTTCAAGAGATATGACAGAAAAGGTGAAAGCTGAACAAGCCAAGATTAATGAAGAAAAATTATTTGTATTAGGGGAATTAGTTGCAGGAATTGCTCATGAGGTGCGAAACCCCTTAACGACAATAAAGGGATTTCTCCAATTAATTACTCCCCATGATGATGGAGAATTTCTGGAATATGCCAAAATAACGATGGAAGAAATTAATCGAATTGAACAAGTCGTGAGTAGATTCATGATTTTGGCTAAACCATTTTCAGAGTTTAGGGAAAATATAAATATAAAACGATTAATTGAGGAATCTATTCAATTATTAAAACGTCAAGGCATTCTTAATAAAAATCGAACAAAGGTCATAGTTGAGATGGATCAACCCGCTTATCTTGCATGTGATCCTATTCTAATAAAAGAGGCGCTAGTGAATATTTTGGAGAATGCAATTGAAGCTGAAGCAACAAAGATTACGATTTCTGTGAAGGAAGAGAACCAACAGTTGAAAATGATTGTCACGGATAATGGTCTCGGTGTTGAAGAGGCGAGACTCAAAACATTAGGTGAACCTTTTTATAGTAATAAAGAACGAGGGATCGGTTTGGGGTTAACGATATCCAACCGAATTATTACAAACCACTATGGAAAAATGGATTTTCACAGCAAAGTAGGAGAAGGAACAGCTGTATCAATCGCTTTACCTTTGAAGATTGAAATATAAATTTTTTTGGGCTATCCGTAGTGCAAGGAACCTATTCTTAAAACACTATATATGGTTGATATTTTTTTAATATATAGTGTAAATGTACCGGGTTCTCTGCATTGGGACGGCCCTTTTTTCGCTATTACGAATCTAAAAATGAATGAAACCTACCGAAAAACCTACAAATTAAGAAATTCTTCATAATTTCCCTTACTGGATGTTAAGATTTACTCTTTATACTGTTTATAAATCAAGGAAAATACTTGTAATATATTTTGGAAAGGAGTGTGAAATGAAATGGAATCTTTTTTTGTTTTAGTTGTAGATGATGAAGAAGAAATACGAGATGCGATTGAAATTTATTTAAAAAATGAAGGCATCACCGTTATAAAAGCAAAAGACGGAATTGAAGCCATTGAAAAACTAGATGAACATACAATTCATCTGATTATTTTAGATGTGATGATGCCTAGATTAGATGGAATTGCGACGACATTTAAAATCCGGGAAGAAAAGAATATCCCCATTATTATGTTAAGTGCCAAAAGCGAGGACACAGACAAAGTATTAGGTCTACAAGTGGGAGCCGATGATTATGTCACCAAACCATTTAATCCGTTAGAGCTAATCGCCCGTGTAAAATCACAACTAAGAAGATATATGATGTTAGGAACATACGAAGGAATCCAACAAGTGATTGATGTCCATGGTCTGACATTAGACCAATCCGCCAAAGAAGTGGCAGTGAATGGAGAACCGGTAAAATTAACACCGATTGAATATAAAATAATGGAGTTATTAATGATTCATGCAGGGCGAGTATTTTCTATTGGAGAGATTTATGAACGAGTGTGGAAAGAACCATCATTCAATGCAGAAAATACAGTAGCTGTCCATATACGTAAAATTAGGGAAAAAATTGAAATAGATCCTAAAAATCCGAGGTACTTAAAGGTGGTATGGGGAATTGGATATAAAATTGAAAAATAAAATTCTGCTTGTTTTGTGGATCGTGATGCTAAGTCTGGGATTGAGTGGGTTCATTTACGGCCTTTTTAATATAGATAAATTTGGTAGTAAATCTTATTTTCAGTCAGATGAATTTAGCAGTGATTTAAAGCAATTTACCGATTACTTAAGTATGTATGAATTTAATAAGATGACAGAAAAAGAAGCTGTGAAAAAGATTACTGTAACAGCAGATGAAATTGAAACATATCGTCATGTATATGGTACATTACCAGAACAAATTGAAAGTATCAAAAGTCAATACGATGATAAAATTCAATTTGCCCGAGAGGAAAACAATCAAGAAGTAGCAGATGCTTATATGGCGGAGCGGGATCAAAAGATAGCAGAAATCAAGAAAAACTTTTCAGAAACGGAGTACGTAAAGTCTAAAATTATTGCAGCAAAGAAAAAGGCGATCCATCAATATTTTCAGGAAAAGGAAAGCTCTCGTTGGAACTATGAAAACTATAAGACAGCTTTTAAATACTATTTGCAAGATACGAAAACAAAGGAGATTTATACCAATGTAAAAATCCCAAAAGGTGAATCAGTTGAGAACTATTTAGATGATAAAAATAGTTTATACATTATTACGTATCCGTCAAAAGAGCAAGGTTACTTCTTTAATGCACAGAACGGTCTGGCGATTGACTTAATGGATGAACTTGGTCGTAACCTTTATGAAGAATATTCTGGAAAGGTAGATTCAGAGCAATCTATAATGGCCCCTATTGGAAAGGAAGGGACCTTCACCGGGAAAATTGCGGTGTATAAATCAGCGCCCTCCACCCATCCAGTTATGAAAAGTTATCTTAACTACCAAAAGAATACAAAGGTCATTTATATCGTTTCCTTTATTGGAGTTCTCTTCTTACTTATTAGTGTTTTCTTATATAAAAAAACAACAGTAAGTCGAACTGCTTTAAGTGAAAGATGGCTTCCGTATTATCATAAAATCCCAATTGACCTTGCTGTATTCATCTTTGTGCTCTCCATCATCTTGACGTTGATCCTATTAGATAAAGGGATTTATGATTACTGGGGCTCCTACTTAAGGGAAACGATCATGCTCCTGATGCTACAAGTATTATTTCTAGCGGCTGTCATCATTCAGGGACATCTCTTATATATACGAGTAAAGAGGGGGAGTTTTATAGAGGATTTAAGAAAAAGCCTTATATATCATTTATTTTGTTGGATGAAAGAGGCTTTCCTTATACGAAGTGTTGGTGTGCAGGCCCTTATTATACTTATGATTATCTTCGGACTTGGTGCTGGGGCAGGAATGGTACTTATCCAATATGAATTAATTATTCTCTATGCCTTATTTTTTCTTGTCATTGGGCTTCCGACCCTGTTATTACTTGTGAGATCTATAGGTAATTTTAACCAAATTATACTTTTTACAGAATCCTTAGTAAATGGAGATACAACCCAAAAGATATTAATAAAAGGGAAATCTATTTTTGCAAAGGAAGCAAATTATTTAAATTGCTTAAAACAAGAAGTGAAACAATCACGAAAGGCTCAAGCGAAAAGCGAAAGATTGAAAACGGAACTTATTACTAATGTTAGTCATGATTTGCGTACTCCTTTAACGTCTATTATTACGTATACTGAATTATTAAAATCACCAGAAATAGCGGAGGAAGATCGTAATACTTATATTCAAATTATCGATCGAAAGTCACAAAGATTAAAAATCCTGATCGATGATTTATTTGAAGCGTCTAAAATGGCGAGCGGCAATATGGAAATTGAAAAGGAAAAGGTTGATATCAATCAACTTTTACAGCAATCTTTAGCAGAATATAATGAGATGATTGGAAATTCAACATTACAATTTCGGGTTTCGACTCCTGAAACACCAGTATATGCGATGGTTGATGGGCAAAAGCTGTGGAGAGTATTTGATAATTTAATAGGAAATATTATAAAGTATTCCTTAAATCATACAAGGGTCTATATTAACGTCAAAACAACAGAAGAATTGGCGATCATCACGTTTAAAAATGTGACAAAATATGAGCTTGGAGAAAATGTCGATGAATTATTTGAGCGCTTTAAACGTGGAGATACATCCCGTCATACGGATGGATCAGGCCTAGGTCTTGCTATTGCCAAATCGATAGTAGACCTTCATGGCGGAAGCTTGGAGATCGACCTAGATGGAGATTTATTTAAAGTAACAGTGCAAATCGATAGAATTGATAGATAAGGATTTGAGATTGTCATATTAAGGAAATTTACATTGAAAGATATTAAGATTTATTTTTTGCTAAAAAGAAGCAGTCAACAAATGGCCGATTGTCTCACTGTCATTTATTTCACTCCAAGACAGAATGGTTATTAGATATAAAGTTTGCGAGGACAAAGCTCCACGGGGAACAGGCTTGGGAAGTGGATTTGAGTATTTCCCACATAGATTTGCACGTTTCCCATGAACAATTGCGCAACTCCTGACCGGATTTGCGCTTGTTCTCTGTCCTTTTGCATATTTCCCGTATTTAATGAGTATTCCCCGTATTTATTTGCACATCGATCCCTGTTACTCTCCCTTTGTATCCTATTTAACTGTACAGGTAGGCTTTAGTTTAAAATGTGTTGAAATCATGATAGGATAAAAAAGAAATCAACATTTGGAAGGCATAAGGAGGAATTATTAATGAGTAATGAACATGAAAACAATGCATTACCACCGAAAACATGTACGATTGAACGCCTTGTTACGATAGAGGATGATGTGAAAAAGGTCATTGCAGGAGAAAAAACTGCTACTCGCCGTAATGGTAGATATGCAGATGTTGGCGAAATCATGGAACTGGAAGGCCATAAATTTGTTATTGATCGTGTCTATTCCCAATCTTTAGGGGAATTAACGGACGAAAATGCTCGTCAGGAAGGTTATAAAAGCGTTGAGGATTATAAACAAACGATTCTTTCTATGCACCCAGGAATGCCTTGGCTTCCACAAATGAGAGTTTGGGTTCATGAATTTAGCCCTGTTCAAGACTAACGAAGATGAGAAACTAGTATGTACCGTGTACTTCTTTACATTCATATCGTTAGTGCCATTCTTTCTATAGGACCATTTTTTGTTTTACTCCCTTTAATTAGAAAACTACGCATTGGGAAAGGGAATGTGCAGCAAGCCTATTTGGATTCCTTTCGCTTTGTAGTTAGACTAAGTAAACATGCCGGTCATGTACTAGTAGTATCTGGGGTTTTATTAGTTTTCATGAGTTCGTGGACTTGGAAAACCTCTTGGATTTTGATGACTGTTGCGATTATGGTAAGTTCCCTCTATTTTTTAGCGAGGGCTTTCTCACCTACTATTCGCAAGTTTGCTGATCCAAAACATGATCAAGAGTTATTAATAAGGAAACTGAAGCGTTCTTTAATCATGTATATCGGTCTATTATTAGTTATGCTCTGGTTTATGGTTACAAAGCCGGTATTTTGGTAGCGATAAAAAAACGAGGTAATCCTGACCAAGTTTAGGATCCCTCGTTTTTATTTTCGCTTAGGAATTATAAAATTTAGAATGGTGTATCACTCTTTAAAAATGATGTCCACTTCCAACTTCAACTCGTGAACGACCTCGCTGTGTTCCCTTTATCTCAGTCTAAACTTGCGAAATCCGTACGCCGATGATCGAGGCACTTTCGCATTTCTAGTTAATGTTCTATTAGTTGGTTAAGTGAGACACTTTGTTCATTTTCTGGTTGGTCTAATGGATAAATTCTTGCTGTTTGGTTTTGTTCATCAACATTTTGGATGTATATAGAAGTGCCATTATAAGTGACGTTTGCCATTACTGGAGAGGAAGCAATTTCCTTCGCACGTTGTATATTCAATGTTTCAACCTCCCTTCATGAAAGATAACTATATTATTTCCTTTAAGAAAAAAGGTATTCCCGCCTTATCGAATAAAGTGAAACTCCCTATTAGATATCCTACTTGAACCGATTAGTTATTGCCTTCCATCCTAAAATCCCCCGCTGTCTTCCATATCTAGAATCGTTATAAACGGTTCAAATGCCGCAGTTTAACAAATGTGAAACAGGAAAATTCTCAGGCAAATGAATTTGAATTGAATAGGAGAATATAAGGAAAACAACGAAGTAAACAATTTTGTATACTTGTATACAAAAAGTAAACAAAATGTATACAAAAATGTTTACGTGTATACAAAGTTGTACGCATGTTGATTTAAAAGGATGTGTACAATTTTGTGCACATGTATTCAATAGTGTACACTTGTTTACAAGAATGAATACAACTATTGGACGATTGACGGTTATGGTGGTTTTTTATACCCTTAAGGTAATGGCTTTTGTTGCCAGGTGAAAATAACTTATTCAGGGAAAGGGTGGATGTTGTTGAATAATTCAAGAATTGCTGCCATTGATGTAGGAAATGATTCAGTAAAGGCTTTATTTGGAAAATTAGATTATGAGTTATACATACCAAATGTCATCGCAAGAGATATAGAAGATCGTCCTGTAATTGGCATAGAGGAATTGGATGAGAAAGACCCGCTAGAAGGAATTCATATCCGTGTACACTCCCCTGCACTGAAAGATAATAATGTTATATATAGAGTGGGTGATCTTGCGACAAAGAGTGATAACCCTTCAGAGTTAGATCCCGGAAGTACAAAGTCAGAAGAAGATCAGACATTAATTATGCTTTTCGCCTCCCTAGCGTTAGATGCTGCAAGAGAGGAAAATGCTCAGCATTTCAAAAAGTCAGGAAATGTGATAGATGCTAGCTATACCCTTGGGACAGGTTTACCACTTCGTGAAGTAAAAGAAGGAAAAGATGTAGGATATCGCTCACAATTACTGGGATCTGTTCACCAAGTGGAATTCTTAGTAACCCCAAAATATCAAGGGATGAAGGTGAATCTAAAATTTGACGAAGTGAAAGTTTATCCTGAAGGGTTTGCTGCTTATATCAACTTAGTAATGGATAATCAATTAAATATTATTAACAAAGACTTAATTGATAAAAGAATTTTAATTCAAGATATCGGTGGTTTATCAACCGATATAGCCGTGATCAAAAATAGAAAAGTAGATGATGATAAGGCGCAAGGTTTTAACCTTGGGGTATCAGAGTCATTAGAAGCGATTCGCGAAGAAATTAGAAAAAAACATGGAGTAGAATTAGATAGTCGTAGAGATGTAGTTGAAATTATTACGAAGAAAAACGATCGTAACCATATTATGGTAAAGGGAAGTCGTACAAGCGTTCACGATATTACAGACCGCATCCTTCTCGAATTAGCGAAAAAACAATATCGTCATTTGCGAAATGTTTGGCAAAAAAATTCCCAAACAGAAATATGCTATTTTGTAGGTGGCGGTTCTATTGTATTAAAAGAATATCTTAAAACAATAAATAATAAACTAGATGGTTATAATATTGACTTTTTTGAAGATGAAAAAGAGAGTATTTGGATGATGGCAAATGCCTATTATAAATTGATTTCCGATTTCATTAGAAAACAAAATAAATCAGCGAAAAGGGAAGCAGAGAAGAAAGTCATTCAAAAATCTTAAGGTGAATATTCATGAAAAGAAACATGTCAGCAGGGATTAAACGAGGGCAGGCGATTACTTTTCGCCTCCCTTCCGATACCCCTGATCATATTATAAGACAGCTCCAGCATTTAAAAGAGACAGAAAAGAGAAATTTCTCAAGTAAAATAGCGCAGTTTGTGCTGGAAGGTGTTGGCCAGTCTCTTACTCGCGAGCGTGAGACGATTACCATTCCATTGCCAAAGCCATTAAGCAAAGAACAGCGGAATTGGCTTAAGCATGCTCATTCAGAGGCGCTTTTGGGGAATATTATTTATCAACTATTACGAGACCCTATAAGAGCAACGACTGTTTTGGCCTCACTTAATAGCAATGCTCTTGATATCGATGAAGCGCTTTACTTACAAGAGGAAAATATAACCCCTATTGATAAGAATGAAACAGATTTGTTGAAGGAAAAAGAAGTTGAGATTAAAGCAGATCATGATTTTGAAGATGAATTAATGAACTTGGATTGGGAAGAAATCAGAGAAGAGCAAGCCTCCTCTATAGAAGTAGAGAACCTAGAAGAAGAGGAAGATTTATTAGATGATTTCCTATCACAAATGAACAAATAGATGTATAATACTGGTGCTAAAATTTCGCTTTATTTAGATGTTTATTACATGATATTATAGACTTAACCTTACGTAGAGAGGACAGGACGAATGAATCTAATTTATACAGGTAAAACAAAAAATGTGTATGAGCTTGAAGATGGGAATTACTTACTTAAATTCAAAGATGATGTAACAGGGGAAAATGGTGTATTTGACCCAGGTGCGAACACGGTTGGATTAACAATGGAAGGTGCAGGTCAAGCTGGTCTTCGATTAACAAAGTTTTTCTTTGAGGCATTAAAAGAAAAAGGAATCCCAACACATTATATTGATGCGAATATTGAGGAAGCGACCATGACGGTAAAACCGGCAACTGTATTTGGAAAAGGTCTTGAAGTCATTTGCCGTTATCGAGCAGTGGGAAGCTTTTTGCGTCGCTATGGCCTATATGCAGAAGAAGGACAAGCATTGGATGCATTTGTTGAAGTAACCTTGAAAGATGATGACCGTCAAGATCCACCAATTAGTGAGGATGCCCTTGATATGTTAGGTATTCTTTCTAAAGATGAATATCAAGTGTTAAAAGACTTAACAAAACAGATTGGAAATGTCGTAAAAGAAGAACTAGCGAAAAAAGACATCGAGCTATACGATATTAAATTTGAATTTGGACGTACTGGAGAGAACAAACAAATCGTTCTTATCGATGAAATCTCTGGTGGAAATATGAGAGCTTATAAAAATGGTGAATATATTGAACCATTAAAACTAGAAAAATTAATGCTTGAATCTAAATAATAATGAAAAGGACCTGACTGAAATCCAGAAGGTCCTTTTTCGTTTTTTAAGAAGTAGAAAGCTCCGAAACCCATACGCCAGACCTACTGCGCTTCCGCATTTGTTTTTTACAAGCAGGTTTCAGGTTCAAAGTCAATTGTTTGCCAATTGCTTAAATTGCCCTATTTGAACATCCGTGTCGTTTATTAATGTAGCAAACTAAATTAAATAATCATTCCCATCTGTTCCTAAGAAAAAGATATTTTTAATAGGTTCCCGTATTTGTGGAGGATATATTTTTTGAATCATTTTGCACCATTCCCCATATTTGATGGCTACTACGCTTTCTCCATCATGATTCCAACCATGGTAAGCTGCACATAGAAAGTCTTCCCCAGTCCATTGCAGAGATGGTGTTTCCAGTTGAATTTAATAAAGTATACTAATGGTTAGGCTTATATTAAAATACATCAATTTAAATAAGCAGGGGATTTGAATAAAAAGGCAGAAATGATAATAAATAAAAAATATAGCTTTTAGCTCAAAAAACTTCGGGAAATATGCATAAATCTTGGGAAATACGCAAATATCCGGAGTATTAGCGCAAATCTCATCAGAAGCAGCGCAATAATCTTTGGGAAATAATCAAAAACAAGTGGGAAATAGGCAAAAGATAGTGGGCACTTAAATTGAACAGATGATGTACGACAAAATTCTACATTGGTGACAAGGATTCAAGTTCAACATGGACTTGCGAAAACAGTCTGAATTAAAATGGGAGGGAGATCACAAATGAAACCGGCATTATTAGATGGAAAAGTGGCAATGATTACAGGAGCAGCGGGAGGAATTGGGTTTGAACTTGCACGCACATTCGCAAGTGAGGGGGCAAAGGTGATCATTTCTGATTTGCGCCAAGAGATGAGTGAGCAAGCTGCGAAGCAACTGCAAAATGAAGGGTTTCAAGCGTTTGCAGTTGCCTGTGATGTGACAGATGAGGAACAGATTATCCAAAGCATTCAGACGACATGTGAAAAATGGGGATCCTTACATATTTTAGTCAACAATGCAGGGCTCCAATATGTATCTATGATAGAGGAATTTCCAACGGAGAAATTTGAACTTTTGTTGAAGGTGATGTTGACTGCTCCATTTATGGCGATAAAACATGCATTCCCAATTATGAAAAAACAAGGATATGGGCGAATTCTGAATATGGCTTCTATTAATGGGTTAATTGGTTTCGCAGGAAAAGCTGCTTATAATAGTGCCAAGCATGGAATCATCGGTTTAACAAAAGTGGCAGCACTAGAAGGAGCGGAAAATGGAATTACCGTCAATGCTCTATGCCCTGGCTATGTGGATACACCACTAGTTCGTAATCAATTGCAAGATTTAGCGAAAACGAGAAATGTTCCATTAGAAAAGGTGTTAGAAGAAGTGATTTACCCTTTAGTCCCACAGAAACGGCTATTATCTGTTCAAGAAATTGCCGATTATGCTACTTTTTTAGTTAGTGAAAAATCAAAGGGGATCACAGGTCAAGCAGCTGTTCTAGATGGGGGCTATACGGTCCAATAAAGGCCTTTTTCAAAAAATAAGTGAGCCATGTGCTTTTTTCATGGCTCTATTTTCTTTTCCCTTTCACAATCGAATAAAAAAGCGTTAAAATGAGAGGATACATAGATATTTATAATTGGTTATGATATAACTACAGTAAATTAGTATCTAATGGAATTTTGCTGGCGAAAGAAAGGTTGGGATGTAATGGATAATAAAGAGGCTTCATCAAACTTTATTAAAAATATAATCAACGAAGATTTAAGTTCTGGAAAGGTTCAGGAGATCGTTACACGTTTTCCTCCTGAGCCAAACGGTTATTTACATATTGGGCATGCAAAGTCAATCGTCATTAACTTTGGACTAGCTGATGATTTCAAAGGAAAAACAAATTTGCGTTTTGATGATACAAATCCTCTTAAAGAAGATGTGGAATATGTTGACTCCATTAAAGAAGATGTTAGCTGGCTTGGTTTTGAGTGGGAGGGGTTACATTATGCCTCCAATTATTTTGAGGAAATGTATGACCGTGCTGTGCTTCTCATTAAAAAAGGTTTAGCTTATGTAGAGGATCTCTCAGCGGATGAAATTAGAGAGTATCGTGGCACATTAACGGAACCAGGCAAGGAAAGCCCCTCTAGAAACCGCAGTATTGAAGAAAACCTTGATTTATTTGAACGGATGAAACACGGGGAATTTAAAGACGGTGAAAAGGTTTTACGTGCAAAAATTGATATGTCTTCTCCTAATATTAATATGAGGGATCCTGTTTTATATCGGATTGCCCATGCAACTCATCATAATACAGGAGATAAATGGTGTATTTACCCTATGTACGCATTTGCCCATCCTATTGAAGACGCTATTGAAGGGGTGACACATTCCCTTTGTACGACAGAATTTGAAGATCAACGGCCACTATATAATTGGGTTGTAGAGAAATGTGAAATGGAAGCAAAACCACAGCAAATAGAGTTCGCACGATTGAACTTAACGAATACGGTCATGAGTAAACGTAAATTAAAACAACTAGTGGATGAAAATTATGTCGATGGATGGGATGATCCACGATTACCGACCATCTCTGGCTTAAGGAGAAGAGGATTTACTCCAGAATCGATTGTGGCTTTTTGTCAAGAAATCGGCGTGTCAAAAGGAAACAGCATCGTTGATGTACAAATGCTTGAGCATTTTATCCGTGAAGATTTAAAATTAAAAGCACCTCGAACGATGGCTATTTTGCGACCTTTGAAAGTAGTGATTACAAACTATCCAGAAGGCCAAGTAGAAATGTTGGATGCGGAAAATAACCCAGAAAATCCGGAAATGGGTATACGCCAAATCCCATTTTCAAGAGAAATTTATATTGAACAAGAGGATTTCATGGAAAATCCTCCAAAGAAATATTTCCGACTATTCCCGGGAAATGAAGTTCGATTAAAGCATGCCTATTTCATTAAATGTGAAGAAGTCATAAAAGATGAAGAAGGGAATGTCGTTGAGCTTCATTGCACATATGATCCGGAAACGAAAAGTGGCACAGGCTTCACAGGACGTAAAGTGAAGGGAACGATTCATTGGGTCGATGCTTCACAAGCAAAACGAGCAGAGTTTCGTTTATATGATTCCTTGATATTAGATGATGAAGAACAGGAAGGAAAGTCCTTCTTGGAGAATGTAAATCCTCATTCACTAGAAATTCTCAATGGTTTTGTGGAACCAAATATGGAGGATGCGAAGGCTAACGATAAATTTCAATTTTTCCGACATGGATATTTCAATGTCGATCCAAAACATACAACAGAGGATCATCTTGTCTTCAATCGAATCGTTTCATTGAAAAGTTCCTTTAAGTTAAAAAAATAAAGAGAAGCACCAAGTTAGCGTGAATTGCTATCTTGGTGTTTTTTTATAGTTCATCGCTGGCAAGGGATCTTGCAGTGTTTCCTTTATCTCAGTCAAAGACTCAAAATCCGTACGCAGACCTGAGGGGCTTGCGCTTTTGAATGTCTAGACGTTCTTCATCGAACGATATATCCGGTATCCTAACTTTTCGCCTAATAGATGATTCAATGTTTGATGTTGGTTTAAAATTTCATCTGCTTTTGGGTGTATATAGGTGGAAGGTTGATATTCGGGTAGTTCCTCGTGATTTAATGAGACTTTTTCCATTTGTGCCGATACTGAACTGGAAAAAAGGGTGTCAGTTGATGAAAACTGAGCAGATTGAAAAGATTGTGTCCACTCCTCTTCGGATAGCACCTTTTGGATTCCATATACTTCCTGTACCCGTTTTTGTTCATCTACACTTAAATTTTGTTCTTTCGTCATATCAATCGTAATTAAAACCCCTTTTTGTTTCAGTACGCGAAAGTATTCTTTTAAAGAAATAGGGATATTTGTAAAGGCTGTAACGGATTCTGCGATCACTTTGTCGAAGGTTTGGTCAGGAAATGGGATTTTCTCAACAGATCCTTGAACAAGGTGGATGGATAGCTTTTCTCTTTTGAATCTTTCCTTTGCTTTTTTGATCATTATTGGGTGGAGATCCAAAGCGATTACATGGCAGTTGTAGTTCTTGGCTATATAGGACGCTGTTTGACCTGTCCCACAACCTGCATCTAACACTCTTGTTTCCCTTTTAAATGCTTCATTTTCTAATATCTCCTTCGTCATTTTTAGTCCACCAGGATGGGCACCACCAATTCCGTACATGGCTAAAGCATCATGATAATTCAGTTCCATATCTCTCGCCTCTCCCTATTTTATATGATGATGTATCTTATGATTTCAATTGGATAAGAGCTACCCACAAAAACTAAAATGACTAATGTGGAATATATTTGGACCACAGGTGATGTGATGGCTCATTCAGAACAAGTAACGATTGCGATGGGGAAGGTTCACAGGCTACGATTTGGATTCATAAAAGTTTAAGGGGATGAAGCTTTCTCCAAAAGGGGAACAAAGGTTGACGAGGACTAGTTAATGATAATAGAATATAAATTATAAATATTCAGAACAGGTACGATAGAGAGGAGAAAGTTAAGATGAGCGAAGTGAAGATAGCTGAGGGTTATTTTGGACAATTTGGTGGAAGTTTTGTGCCACCAGAACTGAAACTAGTATTAGATGAATTAGCAAAACAATTTCATCAATATAAGGATGATCCTGAATTTAATGAGGAATTTAAATTTTATTTACGGGAGTATGTGGGTCGGGAAAACCCATTAACATATGCTAAACAATTAACGGAAAATCTTGGAGGAGCTAAAATTTACTTGAAACGGGAAGATCTGAATCATACAGGCTCCCATAAAATCAATAATGTAATCGGTCAAATTTTGCTAGCAAAGCGGATGGGTGCTAAGCGAGTGATTGCCGAAACTGGAGCGGGACAACATGGAGTAGCAACAGCAACTGCTTGTGCCATGTTTGGAATGGAATGTGTTATTTATATGGGGGAAGAAGATACGCGCAGGCAGGCACTTAATGTCTTCCGAATGGAGCTTCTTGGTGCAAAGGTAGTTGCCGTTTCAAAAGGTCAAGGACGATTAAAGGATGCAGTTGATGAAGCATTAAATGATTTAGTTCAAAATTATGAGAATACATTTTATTTGCTCGGGTCTGCCGTTGGACCACATCCTTATCCATCGATGGTGAAACATTTCCACTCTATTATAAGTGAAGAATCGAAAAGACAAATTCTTGAAAAAGAAGGCCGTTTACCTGATGCCGTCATTGCATGTGTCGGTGGCGGAAGCAATGCGATTGGTTCCTTTGCCCATTATATAGATGAACCTTCTGTACGATTAATTGGAGTAGAACCAGATCAAGCCGCTACTTTAACAAATGGTGTTCCTGCTGTACTACATGGATTTAAATGCTTAGTGTTAGTTGACGAAGAGGGAAATCCAATGCCAACTTACTCCATTGCAGCAGGATTAGATTATCCAGGTGTAGGACCTGAGCATAGTTATTTAAAAGAATCTGGAAGAGCGGAATACTATGCAGTTACAAATGAGGAAGTATTGGAAGCATTTCAAGTGCTATCTAAAACAGAAGGTATCATCCCAGCACTGGAAAGCTCACATGCTGTTGCTTATGCATTGAAATTAGCTCCAACTATGGCTAAAGATCAAATTATCATCGTGAATATTTCTGGACGTGGAGATAAAGATGTGGAGCAAGTATTTCAGATGTTGAAGTAAAAGGGCCAGGCAGCCATTAACGGTTGCCTGACCTTTTTCTTCGTCTTTTCCCTCCGATAAGTCAAAGACTACGAAATCCGTACGCCGATGATCAAGGCGCTTCCGCTTTTGTTTAATGGATTAACTCACTTTCTTTTGCCTTTTTGATTAATTTGGCTGCGGTACGATTGATTGGGTTTTTTAAGGCTAGTCCTAAAAGAAGGGCAAGGGCTGTAAAGATGATTAGGTAGAATACATCTTTATGGACAATATCCCATAGAATTCCCCCGACAGCTTCCCGCATCATGCTAATTGCATACGTAAAGGGCAAATACGGGTTAATTGCTTGGAAAAAAGCCGGAGTGACTTGAATGGGGAAGGTACCGCCAGACCCAGCTAATTGAAGGACGAGAAATACGATCGCAAGTGCTTTCCCAACATTTCCAAAAACAGAGACAAATGTGTAAACAATAATCATAAACACGGCACTAATGAAGAGTCCAAAAAGGACAAACCAAAGGCGGTCGACAACGTATGCTTTTAAAAGATAAATATCCCCAACTGTCACAATGAGAGATTGAATAAGCGCAATCGTCAAAAAGGTCAGAAGTCGCCCCAAATAGATTTGATAACTTTTGAATTCTCCTTCTTTTCCGTGTACTTCCACCGTTAATAGTGAAATAAGCAAAAGAGCCCCAACCCAAAGTGCAAGGGTAGTGAAAAAGGGGGACATGGCTGATCCGTAATTTGGGATAGGAAAAAATTTATGCTCTTTCAAGATGACAGGTTCGGCAAAAAAATTACTTTCCTTTTGTACATCATTTTTTAGAAGTTCAATAATTTGGCCAATATCAGCCTCATCTTCAAATTGTCGAATATCGTTGGCGATTTGGGTAATTTTCTTTTCTAAATAGGGAAGTCGGGTCTGAATGGCTTTGATTTCCCCTTTTCCCATTTGCACTCCTTTAGCCGCATCCTCAAGGATTTTCTCCACATGTGGGATCGCTTGGTTGGCTTCATTTAAAATGACAGTCGCTTTGTTTAAAGAGGTTTTGGCATGTTGAATGCTTTGATTGATTTTAGGCTTAATATTGGAATCAAATCGATTCACCATATTGGTTGAGATCGTTGCAAGGCTATAAGCTGTATCATTGAAATCACAAATTAGCTGATCTACAGTGACGTCGTGGCTGAGCACTTTATCATGGATATTCTTTGCAGTATGATCTAATGTCAGCAAATGATGTCTTACTTGATTAAGTTGATTTATTTCATTTTCAAATATTTTTTTAGATGAAAAATCTTGTAATCGCGTTAATACGCTGATTAATCCTTCTGTGATCTGTCTATTCGTTTCTAATCGTTGATGAAATTGAGTGAAGTCTTTAGATGATTGACCTATATCAGAAAAGTTAATGGAACCGATGAATTGGCGTCCTGAATGAGCCATTTCCTGTAAGGCAAGAAAGTCCTGTTTAATCGCAGGCGATAATTCATCATATATTTTTTCGCTTTTTGCCATAAAGTCATTTAAATCATTGGAATATCGTTGTCCCTCTTTTACCATTTTTGTGACAGTCGGAAATGCGACTTGCGATTTTTTAACGATTTTTTCCGCCTCATTTATGTCATCTAGAGAGACATTCAATATTCTTTTAATTTCTGGAAAAGATCGCTCTAGTTGAAAAATATAATTTTTAACGGTCTCAATTGTAGGCAATTCTTTTTCTAATTCGATCCCTAATTCATTAAAAATTTTAAAAATCGTTCCATTTGCAGTTTTAATAAAATTGGAACTTACTGCTTCAATGATTCCGGATGCACCTTTAGAAGAGATCTTCGGAGCAATGGCATTAATTTTCTCATTGACATGATAAACAATTTCTGCTTTAGTAGGTTCATCAGTAACGACTGTCGCAATTTTTTTGGAAAAATCTTTCGGAATCGTAATGCTTGCATAATAATCGCCATGTTGGACACCGTGAAGGGCGTTGTCTTCAGAAACAAATGTCCATCCTAGTTTTTTATTACTTTTAAGCGAATCAACAATCTGATCTCCAATATTAATTTGTTGATCGAGAATCGTTGCACCTTCATCTAAATTACTAACGGCAATCGCAACCCCTTCTGTATTTCCATAAGGGTCCCATGAAGCTTTTATGTTAAACCATGCATATAAAGAGGGTAAAATAGCAAGTCCAGAGATAATAACGAGCGCTACCCAATTTGTTACGATTCTTTTTATATCTTGACTGTAAATAGAAAAAATCGGTATCATAGACATTCCCCTAAGTATTTTCTACTTAGTATGGGTCAGGTAGTTCGGAAAAATGCTATGGAGATCTTTCCATTAATATGAAACTATCCAAAAAATAACTGCATTTCAAAACAAATGCCTTTTCAATCTATCAAAAAATGTTTTATAATATCTGTTGTAGCTTTTCGAAGGAGATGAGTAAGTTTGAATAGATTGCTAAACAGAGGGTTCCTTAATAAAAAACTCTCCTTTTTCTTTTTAGCTGTCATTTTGTTTTGGATCAAAACGTATGTAGCCTATAATGTGGAGTTTAGCTTAGGAATCACCAATGGGATGCAAAAGTTTTTGCTTTTTATTAATCCGATAAGTTCAGCGCTATTCTTTTTTTCATTTGCCTTAATTTTTAGTGGGCGAGCACGAAATAGAGCGCTTATTATCATTAACTTCTTGCTCTCATTTGTGTTGTATGCAAATGTTGTTTATTATAGATTCTTCAATGATTTTATTACAGTGCCAGTATTGATGCAGGCGAAGACAAACGGGAATTTAGGCGGTAGTGCACTTGCCTTAATGAGTCCCCTTGATCTTTTATACTTTACAGATACAATCATTCTATTATTATTGGTTGTTTTGAAAAAAGTGAATCTTCACCCAAAACTTGGATTTAAACCACTATTTGGTATGTTTATGTCAGCGATCCTTGTGTTTCTACTGAACTTAGGATTTGCTGAAGCCGATCGTCCACAATTGTTAACACGGACATTTGATCGTAACTATCTTGTGAAATATCTTGGAATGTACAATTATCAAATTTATGATGTGGTACAAAATGCAAGATCATCTGCACAGAGAGCTATGGCAAGCAGTGATGATATTGTTGAAGTAGAAAACTATGTAAAGGCAAATTACGCTAAGCCAAATCCGCAATATTTTGGAACAGCTAAAGGGAAAAATGTCATTTATATTTCATTGGAGTCGCTGCAAAACTTTGTGATTAATTATAAAATTAATGGTCAAGAAGTTACGCCATTTTTAAATTCATTAGTAAACGATCCGAATACATTTTATTTTGATAATTTTTTCCACCAAACAGGTCAAGGTAAAACATCGGATGCTGAATTTACGATGGATAATTCATTATTTCCGCTACCACAGGGATCTGTATTTACAAATAAATCACAAAACACTTATCAGGCAAATCCAGCTATTTTGAAAGGACATGGATACACGTCTGCGTCCCTTCATGGGAACTATAAATCGTTCTGGAATCGTGAAGAAATGTATAAAGCTTTTGGATTTGATCATTTCTATGATGCCACCTATTATAATATGGAAGATAAAGATGTTTTAAACTATGGATTAAAGGACAAACCGTTTTTTGACCAATCCATTCCTTTATTAAAAGGATTAAATCAACCATTTTATGCAAAAATGATTACTTTATCCAACCACTTCCCATTCCCACTTGATGAAGGGGATACAGAGTTTCCTGCAGGGGATTTTGGAGATAAAGTAGTCAACCAGTACTTCCAAACAGCGCATTATATGGATGAGGCATTAAAACAATTCTTTCATGACTTGAAACAATCAGGCTTATATAAAGATACGGTAATCGTCATGTATGGAGATCACTATGGTATTTCTGAGAACCACAATGAAGCCATGTCTAAAGTAATGGGAAAAGAGATTACACCATTTGAAAATGCACAATTACAACGTGTACCATTATTTATTCATACACCGGGTATTAAGGGTGGAACGATTCATAAATATGGTGGCGATGTAGATGTTCGTCCAACCATTCTACATTTACTGGGTGTGGATACGAAGAATTATATAGAATTTGGATCTGATTTATTATCTGATCAGCATAGAGAGATTGTACCATTCCGTAATGGTGATTTCGTTACTCCAGAATTCACTGAAGTAAAAGGAAAATGTTATAGAACAAACACAGGGGAAGTCGTAACGGACGATAGTTGTAATGCTATTAGCGATGATGTAAAGCAACAACTAGATCTATCTGACAAAGTCGTCTACGGTGATTTACTCCGATTCCATAAACCTGAAGGATTCAAACCGGTAAAAAGAGAAGAACTAAATTATACGAAAGACGCAACTAGCGAAGAATAAGTAAGAATAGGGGCTATCTCACTTGAAGCAAAGGATTCAAGCTTCAAGTGAGATAACCCCTTCTTTATATTCTCATAAAAGCGAAGCACAAAGAAACTGTGCAAAAAAGTGGAGAACAAGCGCAAATAATTACGGGAAATAGTCAAATACATGGAGAAATAATCATACCCTCAGATAACGAGTGCAAATCCTCCTAAAAGCAGTGGGAAATGATCAAAAGACATGGAAATTGCCCAAAATTACATGGTTGTCGTCTTCGAAAGAAAAATGAGCATATACAAATTAACGGTATATGATTCCTATGGGGGTCAGATTATAAATAGAATCGAAAATGGAGTTGACCCCCCTAATGGTCAACTCCATCTTTATACTTTGGAAACAATATCTAAAAAATTATATTGTGACTGTTTCTTTTTCTTTTTGAAGCATTGTACCTGTTGAGGCATAATTTGTATGCCATGATAGAGCTTTTTCTAATACATGAGGTGTTTGTCCCCCGCGCATTAAGGCTTCTTCAAAGTAGTCAGTTAATTGTTCTTTATATAATGGATGTGCACAGTTTTCAATGATGACTCTTGCACGTTCTCTAGGTGCTAATCCACGTAAATCAGCATATCCTTGTTCTGTTACAATGATATCTACATCATGTTCTGTATGATCGATATGTGATGCAAATGGGACAATACTTGAGATTTTCCCGTCTTTTGCAAGTGATTTTGTTACGAAAATAGCTGTGCGACAATTTCGGGCAAAATCTCCAGATCCACCAATACCATTCATCATTTTCGTTCCTGATACATGTGTAGAGTTTACGTTTCCGTATATGTCAACTTCTAATGCTGTATTAATAGAAATTAATCCTAAACGGCGAATAACTTCCGGTAAGTTTGAGATTTCTTGTGGACGTAACACAATTTTATCTTTATACTTTTCTATATTTGGATAAACGTGGTCCATTTTTTCTTTAGATAAAGTCATGGAACATCCTGAAGCAAATCGAACTTTTCCACTATCTATTAAATCAAATACGGCATCTTGTAACACTTCGGAATACACTTCTAGATCTTCAAATTCTGATTCTAACAGACCGTGTAGAACCGCATTTGCAACCGAACCAACACCTGATTGAAGTGGGGCTAATTTATTCGTTAAACGACCAGCTTTAATTTCTTCACGAAGGAAATTAATTAAATGATTTGCCATAATAGCTGTTTCTTCATCCGGTGGAACAATAGTTGAAGGAGAATCTGGGAAATTCGTGATCACAATCCCTTTTAGTTTGTCTTTATCTAAACGTATTCCAATTTCACCAATGCGTTGGTCTACACTTGTTAAAGGCACTGGTTGTCTTTCTCCTTGTTTACCAAGTTCATAAATATCATGCATATTTTCCAAACCAGCTGGTTGAGATAAATTTAGTTCAACGATGACAGCCTTTGCTTTATCAACAAAGATTGAGGAGTTACCTACGGAAGTAGTTGGGATAATATATCCATCCTCTGTGATAGCTGTTGCTTCTACAATCGCATAGTCGATAGGATTGTGAACATCTCCACGAACCCATTCTGCAACATGTGATAAATGTTGATCAATGAAGTTAATTTCTCCTACATTGATTTTCTTTCTCATAGTGGGATCAGCTTGGAAAGGTAAACGTTTATTAACAATTCCAGCCTCTGCCATCTTTTTATCTATATCGAACCCTAAGGATGCTCCTGTAAATACATTCACTTTAAAGCTTTCATTTTTAGAGCGGTCTACTAATGCCATTGGAACTGCTTTAGCATCACCTGCACGTGTGAATCCACTTAAACCTAAAGTCATTCCATCTTGAATCCAAGAGGCCGCTTCTTCTGCTGTCACAATACGATCTAATAAGCTATTATCTCGTAAACGCTCAGCGATTTCTTTCTTCATTTTTAATCCCCCTATCCCTTTTGAAATATTCTATCAATTTTTAGCCGGTTTAACATTCGTTTTTGTATGAAAAGCCTTAAATATGCTCTAAGCCAGAAATTTAGTAACATGAATAAGAATATTTTGATCACTCGCTTATGATAAAGTGAAACTTCATTCAGTGGGGGTTTTCTTCATCCCCCACTAAAATGTTAGTTGAACTTATCGGACCTTCAGGGGCAGTGATCCTCCACCTATCTTCTTTGTTTCCAAATCATTTTGAGGTGGAGGTTTTACTGCCCGTTAAGGCGGGATAAAAATGTCTCTTCTTACTTTTTGTTAAAAAACAAAAAAGCAACCAGTAAAAAAATGGTTGCTTCAATGGGCCTTTTATTAATAATAAAGTGCTTTTCTAAAAAAACTGGAGTAAGTTTGACTTACAGGAATTCTCATATCATTTTTCATAATTAATAAAAAAGTGGAATGTGAATCAGGTTGAATCTCTCGAATATAATTCACATTCACGATATAGGATCGGTGTACGCGAATAAACAAATGATTTGGTAAAATAATTTCAAGTTCACTTAAATTTAATTTATGGTATCCATTTCCCCTTGTAGCCTGTACCTTCGTTTTTCGACTTTCTGCTTCCAAGTACAAAATATCTTCGTAAAGAATAGGATACCAACGATCTTGAGCTCTAATGGTTATGAAATTAGTTGCAATCGGGGATGGCTTTGCTGGTAAAATAGTAGTAACAGCTCCGGCAGGGCGTTCATCTTCAAAAACGGGGACGCTCATACCGAAATAAGGAACCCCATATATATCACTATCAACGTATTCTGTCACCTTTTGGCGATTAGAAAGTGCTTTGAAAGTAGCTGAACCCTCTTTAATATGATCGCCAGGCTGAATTTTTAAATCGACAATTTTACTTGGTTTGTAATAAATGTATTTATCTGGATCAGAAACAGCAATGGAAGTATTATTAGGAAAAAAACCCTTGATCACTTCCATAATAGATGAAACAGTAAACGTATCCAACGTTTTCCACCTCTTAATACAGGTAATTTGTACAGATTTTATTATATCAACGAAAGGCCCTTCACTCAACGAGAATTAATAAAAAAACCATGCAATATGAAGGGATTTTTCCATAAGCTTATGTTATGACATAATGGGGATAATTATGAAAAAAAACAGGGGGAATAACCGATGGCTAAAGGGAAAACAAATGCCATGCGTCTACTTGATGGAAAGAAAATATCGTATCGTATGATTCAGTATGATGTAGAGGATGGGAAAATTGACGGAATTTCTGTTGCGAAAAAGGTCAATCAAAATCCCGAAATGGTATTTAAAACATTAGTAACTAGTGGAACAAGCAAAAATTTATTTGTTTTTGTCATTCCTGTACAAGATGAACTGGATTTGAAAAAAGCGGCAAAAGCAGCTGGTGAAAAGAAGCTGGATTTAATTGCTGTGAAGGATATTCAAAAATATACAGGCTATATTCGAGGTGGCTGTTCGCCTATCGGGATGAAAAAGTTATATCCGACCTTTATTGATCGTCAAGCTGAACAACTTGAAATAATTACAATAAGTGGCGGAAAGATTGGGACCCAGATAGAAATGAAAGTAAGTGATTTACAAATGATGACGAATGGAAAACTATATGATGTAGTGAAATCAGATCGTGGATTGGATTAAAGGAAGGATACAGTAAAATATTTCATATTTTTTACAAGGAATATGCATAAATTCCAATAAGTGATCAATAATAACATCCTAGAAAAGCTTTTGAACAATGTATGACAAGTATATTAACGTTCCGTGTATATTTTTTTAAGAGATTGTGAAAAGCAACTATTTTCTACGGAAATTTATTACAATATACTTGCAAACACCATTATGAAAAAAGGACGTGTTAGTAAGATGGTTGTTGAAAACTTATTGGAAACAAAAAATTATTTTGTTGGTGAGACGAAAGACAATTACTTAGTCATTTATGAGAAGCTTCAATGCAGTGACGCTGTATTTAATGGAAACCAATTTGAAGAGTATGAAGGGGAAACAGCAGAGTATGTAAAAGTACTTGAAGACCCTGGTGCGGAATGTAGCTTGAAAAGTATTAAAAGCTATGCGGTCGGTAAAGATTTCCCTTGTTTAGAAGAAATTTTAGCAAGTATCAAAGAATCTCACCAAGAAATTTTTAAATAAAATACATTCGAACCTGTTGGGTATCCCAAAATGAAACTAAAAAATTGGGGATACCCTTTTCTCATGATCTAGATGTTCACCTAATCGAAATCATATGCATATAATAAGTAGAAAGCGTCGTGAAACGTTAGTGAACAGGAGGATGTGTTATTTTGACAAAAAACATACTTCATTATTTTGCAGGTGGGAATACAGCGCACGGGTTTCACAATTTGTTCGAGTCGAATTTACAAGGGCTGGATCGTCTCTTTATATTAAAAGGGGGGCCGGGAACAGGGAAGTCGACATTAATGAAAAAAGTAGCGACAAAGTGGAGTGAAAAGGGCTTTCATATTGAAATGGTACATTGTTCATCTGATCCTGATTCGCTCGATGCTGTTGTGATTAAAGAATTAAAGGTAGGTATTGTCGATGGAACATCTCCTCATGTAGTTGAACCGAAGGCGCCGGGAGCAATTGAAGAGTATGTAAATCTAGGGGTAGCATGGGATTCGAAACAATTGTCAGAACAAAAGGAACTTATTTTAACACTGACACACCAAATCAGCACCTCCTTTCAAAACGCCTATAATACATTTGAAAAAGCATTAATCGTGCACGATCAATGGGAGAAGATTTACATTGGAAATATGGATTTTACAAAGGCAAATCAATTAACAGAAAAATTAATGAAGAAGCTATTCGATAACCGTAAAGTGGATCGCAAGGCCGATATCAAACATCGCTTTTTAGGTGCTGCAACTCCAAAAGGAGCGGTTGATTTTCTCCCGAATATTACAGAAGGATTAACAAAGCGGTATTTTATTAAAGGGAGAGCGGGTTCTGGAAAGTCCACTATGTTGAAAAAAATTGCTGCTATGGGGGAGGAAAAAGGATTCGATTTAGAAATGTATCACTGTGGATTTGACCCACATAGTATTGACATGGTAGTCGTACGAGAATTAGGATTCGCTATTTTTGACAGTACAGCCCCACATGAATATTTCCCAGAAAAAGAAACAGATGAAATGATCGATATGTATGCACAAACAATCGTTCCTGGAACAGATGAAAAATACGCTGATGAGATTCAAATAGTGTCTTCCAAATATAAATCCTATATGAAAGAAGGAACAGCTTATTTAGCAAAAGCCAAAAGTGTTCATGACGAGTTGGAAGCCATTTATATGAAAGCGATGGACTTTTCAATCATCGAACAAATTCGTAAAGATATTGAGGATAAGATTGCAGAATTAGAACATTAAGTTCTGAATGGTTAATAAGCAAGGAAAGGGAATGTCCCATTATTGCTTGGTTCTTTGCTTTCGGGACATTCTCATTATTGGTTCCAAAGAAAATCTCCTATTAGTTGATCGACCTCTTGGCTTTCATGTAGACCGCTATGATGAATGGCTAGATCCTCAATCACTACTTCTTTATATTTCTTTTTTGGAGCAAGTTTCTTTAAGGCTAATGCGCTTCTTACAGAAACGACTTGATCCCCTTTTCCGGCTATAGAAAGTACATGAATGGAAGAAGGAAGCTTTTGTTGATGAATCGCTTTAAGAGCTTTTGATTGTGGTCTTAAATCACGAACGGATGCACCGCTATTTACTTTATAATAAGATTCTCGTGAAATTCCTAGAAAAGGACTTCCAATGGTCACAAATTTTTCCACTTTGGGGTAATGTTTATTTTTATAGGTTTGAATATATTGTGTTGAAACAATTCCACCCATTGAATGGCCTACGATATTCACTTTATTGATCCCGTAATGCTCCTTTAATGTTCGCATTATTTTTGAAAGCCATAAGCTTGTATCTTTAAAAGTTGCACGATTATTTTCAAATACGACCTGAATGAAAAGACGATCCCCATCTTTAGGGAACTCCCCAGTGATCATAACCTTTCCTTTTTTAGTGACTTTGCAAATTAACCCCCTTTTTCCCCATTTATATTGGTTCTCAAATCGATCTAATAAGGAATTGAAGGAATTAAAAGTCCCTTTATATCCATGAACAAATACGGTTGGTGTTTCATCTATTGGATAATTCTGTGAACGTACTAGATCGTTTTTATAGAGTAAGTGATAACAATAATAAATAAGCCCAGCCATCATGAGCAAAACCAACGATTTTTTAATCCAAAACGTCATATTAAGTTCCCCCTACATTAAAAATAATAAAGAAAGATGAGGAATAATAGAAGGATTATTTCGATTTTAAAGGGAATTTCTATAGATAAGATAATATTTTTCCCTAATTCATGGTGTTATTTATTTTCCCCATTTGTCGTTCATTTTAGTTTTGGTAAATATCTCGTAAGGAGGAGATTTATTGAGGGAACTTGTCGGAAATTGTGATCATTGTCATAAGGAAATTTATTGTTTAGATGGGTTTTTGAACGGAGTTAAAGAAAATGGAAAATTACTTTGTTTTGAATGTGATGAGAAGGAGCATTCTGAATAAGTAGTTTATATACAAAAAACGTGGAAAATAAGCATAAAGTGAAACTTCATTCGGTGGGGGTTTCTTCATCCCCCTGAATTTATCGGACCTTTAGGGGCAGTTATCCTCTACCTATCTTCTTTGTTTCCAAATCATTTTGAGGTGGAGGTTTTACTGCCCGTTAAGTCGGGATAAACTCAGGAAAATGTGTAATTACTATAATTCCGAATCGGAAACAGTGCGAAAGTACATAGGAAATAGTCATATCCCCCTAGAAATAACCAAAAGCTAAAAAACAAAGCAGTGGATGTCTCGAAAGCACTTCGAAACATCCTCCTGCATCCTCTAAAAATTATACTTCCTTCACGGCAGCTTCCTTTATTTTGTTTCTTAGCTTATATATATTAATTATGACGGTTTTGGCTACGGCATATGTAGGAATAGCCAAAATAATTCCCCAGATTCCGGCGATATTTCCCGCAGCTAAAATTAAGGAAATTACGGTAAGCGGGTGAATATTCAAAGCTTTTCCCATCACATTTGGCGAGATTAAATTACTTTCAATTTGCTGAGCCACGAGCATCACAATCGCAACGTATAGAACCATTTGTGGTTCCTGAATCCATGCAACGAATATGGCGGGGGTTACGGCGAGATATGGGCCTAGAAAAGGGATGACGTTTGTTAACATCCCGAAAAAGGCAAGGATAAGGGAATAATCTAAATCAATGATTAAATACCCAATATATAACATGACCCCGACACAAAAACTAACAAATAATTGCCCCTGTATATAGGCTGTTAATGTATAGTCGATATCCTTTAATGTATTCTTAACCCAAGGTCGATTCTTTTCTGAGAAGAATTTCGCAATAAAGGGAACGAATTTTTCACGATCCTTTAACATATAGAAAAGGAAAAATGGAACAAGAATGAGGATAAAGACTACCCCAAATAGACTCTGCACGAATGAGAAGGCCCAGCTTCCAAGGGAAACAGCAATATTTTCAAAATTGCTAGCGAAGTTCTGAATGGATTCCATAGCAAAATCAGGTAATCTTTCCCGATTAGCTATGATGTAATTAACCCCACTTTCAATCGTTTCTGCCATAGCAGGGATATTTTTCACCAATCGCAAAAACTGTTTCTCCAATACCGGACCAATGATCGTAATCAAAATCCATAAGAAGGAAATCAAAAGCAAGAATACAAGTAAAATCGCTGGGGATCTTGGAATTTTCCATGATTCTAACTTTTTAACAATCGGCCGGCATATGTAAAATAAAACACCTGAAACGAGTAACGGTAAAAATATTGTTTGAATTAAAACAAGCAGTGGGTGTAGCAAATCATTAATCTCTCTAAAAAGTTTAATAATAATCAATAGGAAGATGATTGCTACACCTAATTGAAACCATCTTTTTTTCGTCATAAGTACAGAATGCCTCCATTTAATAGTCCTCTTCACATTATACAAACATTTCCTTGTAATGAAAAATCATGTGTGCCGATTAATTCAAAAATTTCTAACAGAAAGAATAAAACTCGGGTCTATTTTGGTCATGAATAATCGCCATTTTGTGAGCCATTTGTCGTCTTAAAAAACTAATTTTTTTGGGGGAATAAAAAAGATGTCCTCCACATATAAACATTTAGGACCTATTGTGGTATAATCTTATTAAGTAATGCACAAATGGAATTATTTGTGTCTTTGTAGTAAGGACATTTGTCAACATATAGGAGGTAGGGATATGTCTAGTAAAACATTAGTTCAGTTTTTAACAAAAAACTTAAATGAATTACGAAATCAAGGATTATATAACGAAATTGATCCGGTACAAGGTCCCAATGGTCCAATCATTCAAATAGATGGAAAACGATTAATCAACTTATCTTCAAACAACTATCTAGGCCTTGCAACTGATGAACGGATGAAGCAAGCCGCTATTATGGCAATTGAAAAGTATGGAGTCGGTGCGGGAGCCGTTCGTACCATCAATGGTACATTAGACATTCATGTTCAATTGGAGGAAAAATTAGCGGAATTTAAAGGGACAGAAGCGGCCATTGCTTATCAATCTGGTTTTAACTGTAATATGGCCGCCATTTCAGCTGTAATGGATCAACATGATGCGATCCTTTCCGATGAGTTAAACCATGCCTCTATTATTGATGGCTGCCGATTATCAAAAGCGAAAATTATTCGTTACAATCACTCTGATATGGATGATTTGCGGATGAAAGCTAAAGAAGCGACAGAATCTGGTCAATATAACAAAGTCATGGTGATTACAGACGGAGTCTTTTCTATGGATGGCGATATTGCGAAACTTCCAGAGATCATAGAAATTGCCGAACAATATGATTTGATCACATATGTGGATGATGCCCATGGTTCAGGTGTTCTTGGAAAAGGGGCTGGAACGGTCAAACATTTTGGCCTGTCTGATAAAATTGATTTCCAAATTGGAACATTGTCTAAAGCCATTGGTGTGGTTGGAGGATATGTGGCAGGGCGTAAAAAATTAATTGATTGGTTAAAAGTGCGTTCACGTCCATTTTTATTTTCAACAGCCTTAACGCCTGGGGATACTGGGGCGATTATTTGTGCCCTTCAACTACTAATGGAAAGCACAGAACTTCATGATCAACTTTGGAAAAACGGTGATTATTTAAAACGAGGATTGAAAAAATTAGGATTTGACATCGGAAATAGCGAGACTCCCATTACTCCATGCATTATTGGGGAAGAGAAGAAGACACAATTATTTAGTAAGCGATTATACGAAGAAGGTGTCTATGCCAAGTCGATTGTATTTCCTACCGTTCCAGCAGGTAAAGGGCGAGTTCGTAATATGCCGACTGCAGCTCATACGAAGGAAATGCTGGATGAGGCATTAGCGGCTTATGGAAAAGTAGGGAAGGAAATGGGGATTATTTAATCCTTTTTGAGAAGTGGTGCAAAAAAGTGCGGGAAATATGCATATATAATGGAAAATGTTCAAATACACAGTGAATAAGCGCAAAAAAGCCGATAAGTAGTTCAAAACCTCTTGGGAAATGATCAAAAGAGCGTGGGAAATAGTCAAATCAAGAAAAGCCTAAAAAGAGGAAGCTATTTTTTGCGAAAGACATCGACAGAACAGATGCTATGTGGGAGATGAACAACAAACAGCAACATCTCATTTTAAAAAAATACACAGTCTTTTTTCATTGACATCAAGAATGAAAGATATGGGGGAATTTTAAATGAAAAAGATTTTGGTAACCGGTGCTTTAGGTCAAATTGGTTCCGAACTTGTGATGAAGTTAAGAAATGAATATGGTCGTGACCAAGTGATTGCAACGGATATTCGTAAGCTTGATAATCATGTGACAAATTGCGGTCCATTTGAAACTTTAGATGTGACAGATAGTCAAAAAATGTTTGAATTAGCAAAGAAATATGAAGTGGACACGATTATGCACTTAGCGGCTTTGCTTTCCGCAACAGCTGAGAAAAAGCCGTTATTAGCTTGGAATTTGAATATGGGTGGGCTTATCAATGCATTGGAAGTTGCTCGTGAACTACAATGTCAATTTTTTACACCGAGTTCCATTGGTGCATTTGGCCCTTCAACACCCAAAGATCAAACACCACAAGATACGATTCAACGTCCTATCACGATGTATGGTGTAAATAAAGTATCAGGTGAGTTACTTTGTGATTATTACTTCCACAAATTTGGGGTCGATACTCGTGGCGTACGTTTTCCTGGATTAATTTCCTATGTAACCCCACCAGGTGGAGGAACGACTGATTATGCTGTTGAAATCTATTATGATGCCGTGAAGAAGGGGCAATATACATCTTTCATTGGTCAGGGTACTTATATGGATATGATGTATATGCCAGATGCGTTACAAGCAATTATTCAGTTAATGGAAGCTGATGGAAGTCAACTTCAACATCGAAATGCGTTTAATATTACTGCCATGAGTGTGGCACCTGAAACGATTGCAACGGAAATTCGAAAACATATTCCACACTTCAAACTACAGTATGATGTCGATCCTGTTAGACAAAGTATCGCCGAAAGTTGGCCAAACTCGATTGATTGTGCAGTAGCTCAAAAAGAGTGGGGGTTTCAACCTCAATATGATTTAGCAAAAATGACCAAAGATATGTTGCAAAAACTACAAGAGGGAACGCGAGAAGCGGTTTAATAGAAAAAAGCCTAACGGAGAAGATTAGCTTCCGTTAGGCTTTTCTTTTGGTTGGAAAACTTAAAATTTAGAACTGTGGATCACCCTTTAAAACGTCTAGCGAATTCCCCCATTTTCTCCCTCCGATAAGTCAACATCAGCTCGTGGACTACCTCGCTTTTGTTTCCTTTATCTCAGTCTAAACTTGCGAAATCCGTACGTCGATGGTCAAGGTGCATCCGCTTTTGTTCTAAAAAATCCAATGGGCAATTAGGACAATAATTGGCAAAGTAATCACCGTTCTAATTAAAAAGATGAAAAATAAATCTTTCATATTGACTGGGATTTTTGATCCTAATAACAACCCACCAACTTCGGACATATAAATCAATTGTGAAACAGAGAGACAAGCAATGACGAATCTTGTTAATTCACTTTCTATTCCAGATCCGATGATAGCAGGTAGAAACATATCTGCGAACCCAACAATAATCGTTTGGGATGCTTGTTGAGCTTCAGGAACTTGCATAAGTTCTAACACTGGTACAAATGGAGCGCCAAGCCATTGAAATATCGGCGTTTGTTCTGCGATGATTAAAGCTAAAGTTCCCATCGCCATGACGATAGGGGCTACTCCCATCCACATATCTAACACATTTTTTACTCCATCTTGAATAACAGCTGTAATATGTTTGTTTTTTTCCGCTTGTTCCAGTGCTTTTTTGAATCCATAGCCTACCGATGTGTATCCAGCAGGAATTTCATCTGGGTTTTTGCTAGCTTCTTTTCCATTAAAATACGAATTCTCTTTTCTTGATAGCGGAGGGATTCTAGGTGTGATGATTGCTGCCACAATCCCTGCAAAAGTAACAGTTAAATAAAATGGAACAAAATAATCTGCTAATCCAACTTCAGAAATGACAACTAAACTAAAGGTAATGGACACAACAGAAAAAGTAGTACCTACAATCGCTGCTTCTTTTTTAGTGTAAAATCCTTGTTCATATTGTTTACTTGTAAGTAAAACCCCGATCGTCCCATCCCCAATCCAAGAAGCTAAACAGTCAATCGAAGAACGACCGGGTAATTTAAATAACGGTCGCATCACTTTTGTTAACAGAGCACCGAAAAATTCAAGTAGTCCAAAGTTTAACAGTAGCGGTAAAAACATTCCCGCAAATAAAAACACAGAAAACAGTATAGGGAGCAAGTCAAATAACAAAGTACCACCTGTAGAATCTGCATAAACCCATTCAGGCCCAATTTTATAAAACGTCATAATGGCAAAAATCGCTCCAAGGAGACGAATCAGAAACCAAATAGGGGAAACATCGAATAATGCAATGAGAAAAGGATACTTCATTAGAAAGTTTGGTTTAAATACTTTGATGACAATTGACCCGAATATCGTTAACAAAATGATAAACGTCATGATTGCTGGGATCGAATCACCTAAAACCTTCTGCAAAAATCCTGAAAAGATCGCAATGGGAATGGTTACTCCATCCTTTAAAGGAATCGGAATCATAAAAAGGGTAATCCCAATAAGAGATGGAATAATAAATAATAATATATTTTTAAATGATACTTTTGTTTCGCTATGATTCATTTTATATCACCTCGATAAACAATACATAATAACCGAATAATTATTAATGATTATTAATTTTAATACAAATATATATAAAAATCTATTGTTTTTTCAATTTAAAATAATACAAAATATTCCGTAAACTATATTGTTCTTTATTTGAAAAATAGATGAATTGCGACATGGTGATTTTCCACTATATAATAATGGGAATACACAACTTTAGGGGGAAATAGGGAGGCGACTTGATATTTTTAATTAAAATTATTTCCATATAAAGGGGGATACACACCCATTGCATAGCTCCCTTTTTCTTTTTTTATAATGTAATCGTTATCATTGATTTTAACTATTTGAACATCATCTGTAGTATGATAAAATTATTCTCAAAATTCAAAAAAGTTAGGGGCGTAAAAATGAGTAAAGCACTCGCAAAGGTAAAAGTTGAAGACATCGTTGTAGCTAATCAAGCATTAAAAGATGTAGTAGTGAAAACACCTTTACAGAAAAATGAACTTTTATCACAAAGATATGGTTGTAATGTGTATATAAAACGGGAGGACTTACAAATTGTAAGATCATTTAAATTAAGAGGAGCCTATCATTTTATTCATAGTTTATCAGAAGAAGAAAGAGAAAAAGGGGTAGTATGTGCAAGTGCCGGCAATCATGCACAAGGGGTTGCCTATTCCTGTCAACATCTTGGGATCCAAGGAAAAATTTTCATGCCATCGACGACTCCAAGACAGAAGGTTTCACAAGTGAAGTTATTTGGCGGAGCAAATGTGGAAGTGATTTTAACAGGCGATACATTTGATGATTCTTATGCGAAGGCGTGCGAGTGTTGCAAAAATGAGGATATGGTATTTATTCATCCTTTTGATGATTATCGAACGATTGCTGGTCAGGGAACGGTAGGAATTGAAATTATGAATGACAGTCAGGAGCCGATTGACTATGTTTTCCTCGCTATCGGTGGCGGTGGCTTGGCTTCTGGAGTCAGTTCATATGTAAAGAGCATTAGTCCGGACACAAAGATAATTGGGGTAGAGCCAGAGGGCGCCTCAGGAATGAAAACATCTATTGAACAAGATCGAGTAGTGGCCTTAGATAAAATTGATCCTTTTGTAGACGGGGCAGCGGTGAAACAAGTAGGTGATATTACATTAGATATTTGTAAAGATTTATTAGACGATATCGTCATTGTCCCAGAAGGTAAGGTTTGTACAACGATTTTAAAGCTATACAATGAAAATGCGATTGTGGCAGAACCAGCAGGAGCTCTTCCAATTGCAGCTCTTGATTTTTATAAAGATCAAATTAAAGGAAAAAATATTGTCTGCGTATTAAGCGGAGGAAATAATGATATCGGTCGGATGCAAGAAATTAAGGAACGGTCTTTAATTTATGAAGGGTTAATGCATTATTTTATTGTCAGCTTCCCGCAACGCGCTGGGGCATTACGTGAATTCATGCATGAAGTTTTAGGAAAAGATGATGATGTGACAAGATTTGATTATACGAAGAAAAATAATCGCGATAAAGGTCCTGTTCTCGTTGGAATTGAGTTGAAACATCGAGAGGATTACTATCCATTGATTGAACGGATGAATCTGAAAGGTTTTCCTTATATTGAAATTAATCATGACCCGTTTTTATTTAATTTATTAATCTAATTGTTTAGGGGGTAAGAAAGGGTGGAGCTAATAATTATAGCTCTGCTCTATTGCCACTACCTCTTTTTTGTTTCTGATAAAGTGAAACTTCATTTAGTAGGGATTTTCTTCATCCCCCACTGAAAGTTAGTTGAACTTATCGGACCTTTAGGGGCAGTGATCGTCCACTTATCTTCTTTATTTCCAAATCATTTTGAGGTGGAGGTTTTATTGCCCGTTAAGGCGGGATAAATTTACAAGATGTACAAAATCGTTCTAACTACCATTTTCTCCTCATAAGCTAATGGTGTCTTTATATTTCTACTAGAAAGGGGAGAAAAATGTGAATCGTTTTTTGAACTTTGACACTATGATTACCCCGACATTGATTAAGCTATTGTTTTGGATTGGGGTTATTTTTTCTGTTATTTCTGGGTTGGCAATTATTTTTGCAGGGATAGCTGCTCCATTTGGTGGTGGAATGGCGGTTTTATCCGGTTTAGTGACAATGGTTGCAGGTCCTTTGCTTACACGAGTCTATTGTGAGCTATTAATTGTTTTCTTTAAAATGCATGACACATTAAAAAATATTGAGGGAAGTTGGAGTGGCTACCGAAAAGTCGATGAATGAACAATTTGATAGGAATGATGGAGAGGGAGCGCCAAAATATTTGGCGCTCCCTATTGTTTTTACTTTTGAATTGTCATGTTCTTTGTGGATGTGGGAATTCTTCTTGTGATTTACGTATTTCCCATGCACTTTCACATTCCCCATGAATATTTGCACTATTTCCTCGATTTTATGCAGATCTTGAATGACTTATCCTGTTATTGAACAGCATCCCTTTCCCATTGATAGCTCCAAAACCGTTCAAAGAAAATTCTTTGGATGATGGCGGGATCTTGTTGTTTGAGCCCCTGCTCCCATTCTTTTAGCAACCAGGCAGTTTGGGAAATATGAGCTTTCATGGCGCCCAATTTCTGCTCTTTAAAAGCGGAAATATCATAGATGAAATTAGGTTCTCCTAGTTCTTGTTCGCAATTATTGGAAAAGGCGACACAATGTAATTTTGGACGTTGGCTTTCTTTTAGTTGTCTCACCGCTCTAACGACGGCACGTCCTGTTGCTTCATGATCTGGATGGACAGAATAACCTGGATAAAAGGTAATGATGAGCGATGGATGAAGCTCTTGTATTAAGTCTGAGACTAACTTTGTCATCTTCTCATCGCTTTCAAATTCAATCGTTTTATCACGTAAACCCATCATTCTTAAATCTTTAATTCCCATTGCTTTTGCTGCTGCTAGTAACTCTTTTTTTCGAATGAGTGGCAGAGATTCACGAGTGGCGAAAGGGGGATTCCCAAGATTTCTTCCCATCTCCCCTAGTGTTAAACAAGCATATGTGACAGGTGTCCCGTTCGCTATATGGCTGGCAATGGTGCCTGAGACACCGAAAGCTTCATCATCAGGGTGTGGAAAAATAACGAGGACTTGTCGTTCTTTTTCAATCTTCATCTTTCATTCTCCCTTCAATTCTTTGCGATTTCTTGGGGGGTATTATTCAAATGGTGTCCGGCTTATTTGCAAGGCAACAGCTAACTTTCCATCATAGTCATGACCAGCCATTAAAAATCGACCTAAATCATCTATTTCAAAATGGGTTAATCCTTCCGCATAGACCCAGCCAATTTCTAATTTTAAACCGACACGGAAAGGACCTTCTCCAACAATTTTTCCATGCTCATATTGGATTTTTGCATTTCGGATATAGGCCCCTGCTGAGAAAAATTGTTCATTGAAATGAGCAGCATAGGCTCCATTTGTTGTTTCTAAATGAATAAATACATCTTCTTTAGCAAATTGATTTAAATAAGATTGAACCTTTTCCTTCACAATTGGCTCCATAAAAAATGTCCTCCTCAGAGTACTACAAGTGTTTTCTGTTTTTATTTTACTAAAATTATAAAATGAATGCGAAGTCCATGCTTTATTGAGGGAATAGCGGGAGAGGTGAATGTCGTAAATTTTGGGATCCTTTTAAAAAGGGGTCTCCTTCGCAAATGAGACCCCCTTTGATGAATGATTTTTTATTCGTTTTCTGTATGGAATATATTATAGGCACCATGCATGACCGGGCCAACTAATGAATTTAATGGAAACGCATGGCGGATTGCGGCATGGACAAAGGTTTTAGCATTTTCTGCAGCTTCTTTCGCCGTTTGCCCATTAGCTAAATTGGCTGTAATGGCAGCAGCAAACGTACAACCAGCACCATGATTATAGTTTGTATCAATTTTTTCCGCATCCAATATCGTAAAATCTTTTCCATCGTAAAATAGATCGATGGCTCTTTCATGTTGTAATCGGGTTCCACCTTTAATGACAACGTTTTGAACACCAAAGTCATATATTTTCTTTGCTGCTTCTTGCATATCTTCAATGGTGCGAAGTGGGGCCACTTGTGCCAAATGGCGTGCTTCAATTAAGTTTGGTGTTACAATGGTTGCTTGTGGCAATAATAAATCTCTCATTGCATCTACGGTTTCTGGATGAAGAACTTCTGCTTCCCCTTTACATACCATGACAGGGTCAATTACCACTTTATTTAATTTGTAATTTTTAATCGCTTTTGCAGCAAGTTCAATAATTTCTACTGATCCGAGCATTCCCGTTTTCACTGCATCAATTTCAGTGGAGAAAGCTGTTGCTAATTGTGCTTCAAGAGTAGAAAGTGGAATGGGATGGACACTATGTGACCAATTATTCGGATCCATTGTCACAATCGTTGTTAACGCCACCATTCCATATACTTGATGCTCTTGAAATGTTTTTAAATCTGCTTGCATACCTGCTCCGCCACTAGTGTCAGAGCCGGCAATTGTTAAAGCTTTTTTCATAGACATAAATGAAATTTCCCCCTTTAGTTTACTACAGTAACTTTTTTCTTTGTTATAAGAATATAACAATATACTCATAAAAACAAATAGGGAAAATCCGATTTGAAAATCCCAATGACAGTGGCATTTTTGAGTTCTATGCATCCGCTTTCCTAACAACAAGTAACTTGTTTGTATATGAGGAAAGGATAAGATATATTCAAAAGTAAGGATTAAATAAAGCAAGGAGAATTTATGGAATGAATGCGTCAGTCTTTATTTTAGCTGGTGGGCAATCGAGACGAATGGGGAGAAATAAAGCCTTATTGCCATTAGGGAATGAGACCGTAATGGAGCGATTAATATCGGAGTTTCGCCCCACTGCCTTGGAAATAGCCTTGTTAATAAATGAAAATGGGTATACTGAATGGGATGTTACTCAATTTAAGGATGAACCGCCTTATCAAGGTTGTGGTCCACTTGCAGGCATTTATACCGCATTGAAACATACGACATCAGATTATAATTTATTTATCGCATGCGATATGCCGTTTGTTACGAGGGAAGTTGGCGAATGGATGATCAAGCAATTACATAATTCGCAAGCGGATGCCATCATCCCATATGAGGATGAAAAGCCGCATCCATTATTCGCTACCTATCATCGCCGCTGTATAGACCAGGTGAAAGCACAACTTGAAGATGGAAACTTTCGAATAAAGAGCTTTTTAGAAAAAATAAAGATTATGCGATTTGATAGATGTGATCTGCCTTTTTGTTTGCAACAAAACTTTGAGCAAATTTTTTGGAATATGAATGATAAAGAAGCGTATGAAAAAGCAAAAGAAATGATGAATAGAAGTTGAGGGGGACGAGAAATGTATAAAATTACAGATGAACCGATTCAAACAAATGATGTAGTGAATGCCGTTATTCGTCCAGAAGCGGGTGCAATTGTTACTTTTTTTGGAACTGTGAGGGAGTTAACAGCAGGGAAGCGAACTCTTTATTTACAATATGAAGCATATCAATCTATGGCGGAGAAGAAGCTGCATCAAATCGGAGAAGAAATATCGCAAAAATGGCCAGATGCTCGCACGGCTATTATTCATCGAATTGGAAGACTTGAAATATCTGATCTAGCGGTGGCGATCGCTGTTTCCACTCCTCATAGAAATGATGCATATGAAGCAAACCGCTATGCGATCGAAAGAATTAAAGAGATGGTACCAATTTGGAAGAAGGAACATTGGGAAGATGGTCAAGAATGGATTGGAAATCAACAAGGGACAAAGGAATATCGATCAGGGAAGCCTGAGAAAGGGGATTTAACTTGAATAAGGTATTATTTTTTGCCCATTTAAAAGAAGAGGTTGGAAAAGAGAAAATAGAGATAGATGGAAATGGAAAAAGCATAGCCGATTTAAAAGTAAGGGTTGAAGAAGAGTATGGACTCACTAATTTGAACTCTGTGATGACGGCGGTTAATGAAGAATTTGTATCACATGATTATGTGATTCAAGAGGGTGATGTGATTGCTTTCATTCCGCCAGTTAGTGGTGGATAATGGTAAATATTGTTTTTTTTAAAAAATTAAAAAGTACAAAAGGGTGTTACGATGGAACGTTATTCAAGACAAATCCTATTTCCGCCAATTGGTGAGGAAGGTCAATTACAATTAGCCAGGAAGCACGTCTTAATCGTTGGGGCAGGTGCTTTAGGATCTAGTATTGCCGAGATGCTCGTTCGATCGGGTGTTGGGAAATTAACGATGATTGACCGTGATTATGTAGAAGCAAGCAACTTACAGCGGCAGCATTTATTTAGTGAGGAAGATGCAGAGATGAGGTGGCCCAAAGCAGTGGCCGCAGAAAAAAGACTTAGTGAAATCAATTCCTCTGTTGAAATAGAAGCAATAGTGGGGGATGCAGATGCTGTGAAGTTAGAGCAGTTAGCTCCCACCATCGATCTGATCATGGACGGAACAGATAATTTTGAAACAAGATTTGTCATTAATGATATTTCTCAAAAATATAAGATTCCTTGGGTGTATGGGGGATGTGTCGGTAGTTATGGGATGAGTTACACGATTATACCTGGGAAAACTCCTTGTTTACAATGCTTATTAAAAAATATTCCTATGCAAGGGATGACATGTGATACGGTTGGGGTGATTAGTCCTGCTGTGCAAATGGTGACCTCCTACCAAACAGCAGAAGCATTAAAAATCTTAACAGGCCATACGGAGGAGGTTCGCCCAACGTTTGTAAGTTTTGATTTATGGCGAAATGAGCATATTGCGATAAAAGCGGGGGGATTAAAAAGCGAAGATTGCTTATCCTGCGGTTCTCATCCCCAGTATCCCTTTTTATCTTATGAAACCAAAACAAAGACAGCTGTTTTATGTGGAAGAAATACAGTGCAAATTAGACCCCCAAAAGGAACAACTTATTCCTTACAGCAGCTCGCATTACGTTGGAAAAAGGCAGGGTTTGAGGTAAATGGAAACCCTTATTTACTATCGGTGAAAACTGATGATGGCCATATGATTCTCTTTCAAGATGGACGTGCCCTAATTCATGGAACAAACGATGAAATAAAGGCCAAAAAAATATATCAAAGTTTGATCGGGTAAATATAAAAGCGGAGGCGACTGCCCAGCTGCGACAAGCAAAAGCCGAGCCCTGAAAGAAGGCGTCCTTTGCCTTCTGTAAGGGATTGTCTTTTGACCT